>JBBTWW010000074.1:0-12187 GCA_038062595.1 Patescibacteria group bacterium
TCCTAACAGATCCACCTATCATTCCATCTGCACGCTCCTTTAGCAGTACTGCAATCTCACATCCGGGCGCATTTGTCATCAACTCATCTATGATACCTTCACTTTCCTCCAGTATAGAGCCGGTGTCAGCCAGGTCTTTATTACTGATAACAGACCACACGAAGCGATGTGCCTCGTCATGCTGGATCTTTGACAGTACGCGCCCCCACAGTTTTAGAGTGGACATCTTCTTTGTCTTATACACATGCTGAATGATCTCCTGCTGACGCGCCCCGTATTCGATAAGACGCGCGGCTATGGCGAATGAGTCCGGCGTTGTGTTTGGATTTTGGAAACTGCCGGTGTCTGTAATCACGCCGACCAGGAGCAGTGTAGCAACATCTGCGTCAATCAGCCGTCTATCCATGCTTTCTATCATGTCAAAAACGATAGAGGTTGCAGAGGAGGCCATGACATCAACCAGATTCAGTTTACCAAAATTACTGTTGCTCACATGATGGTCTATGTTTATCACCGGTATGAGATGGAATAGCTCTGTATTGTCTTCGTATATTTTTCCAAATTGAGATACATCTCCGGCATCCACAGTGATGATTAGATCGTAGGGGACTTTTGCATAATCTATGTGCACATTATCTCTGGATAATAGTCCGCGCTTTGGAGATATGATGATATTTACTTTATTTGGCTGAATGTCGTATTTCACATTTTCAACCTCCGCGTTCGGACAGTCGAGTGTGACGATGAGGTCGCGCGTGAAGTGTAGTTCGTTTTTTGTCACCTCCGCGGTGCTTGGGAGGAATGTCAGCACCTCAGGCACCGGATCCGCGCACACTACGGTTGTTTCTTTGCCGAGTTTTTTAAAAACCAAATACAGCGCAGTTGCCGATCCGAGCGAGTCGCCATCGGGTGGACAGCTGGGAATGACCAGTATGGCTTTCGCTTTTTCTATGAGCTGTCTGGCCTGTAACTGTAGTTCTTGTGGGATCATTTATATTATTGTAATCTCATAATTATAAAACATATTCTCATTTTAGTCAATACTCTGAATCTATTCACCAAAGGAACGATTCTAGCTCCAAGGCAAGGCAAGTGCAAGCGAAAATATCGAACCTGTCAGTTTGCCGGCCTCAGATCCAGGAGCTTCATCTGGAGGGTTTTTCTGCCGTTCCACTCGTTGACCTCCAGCTCAAATGCGATGTCCAGATTTTCCACGGCATTTATTTTTTGTAAAAGATTTCCCATCCCAAAACCCACGACATCAACAGTCGCGTGTTCAAAAACCAGCGTTCCTTTCAGGTGATCGTGAGTCTTTCCGATTTTGGTTATACGTTGTATTTTAACACCGCGCATAAAAAATCTGGGACACTCATTGCCATGACCAAATGGCGAAAAATTTTCTATCATCGAGGTGGTGTCAAAAGAAATGTCTGATTGAAGTATCTCACAGTCCAATTTTAGAGCTGATTCCATGTTAATACCTTTTGTCATTTTTTCTGAAATCTTGCGAATCATACTCTCGAATTTTTCAAAGTTGATTACAGGCACTTCAAAGCCCGCAGCCTGTGCATGTCCGCCGAAGCTCGTCAGATACTTACTGCACTCCGTCAGCGCCGCCGTCACGTTAAAATACGCCGGGCTGCGGGCTGAACCGACACACACATTCTCACGCTCCTCCATAACCAATACAGGGCGGTTGTACTGCTCTGCCAGCTTGCCGGCCAGGAGCCCGACTATCCCGACGTGCCATTTTGGATCGCCAACTATAAGAATTTTTTCATCACGCTCCAGCTGATCGCGCAACTTTTCTTTTGCCTGCGCAAAAAACTCTTCCGTAACTTTTTGTCTCTTTTTATTCAACTGCTCCAGTTTTTCCGCGAGTGCTTCAGCTTTACTCCCATCGTCAAGGAGCAGTTGTAGTGCGTAATACGCATGTTCCATGCGTCCTGCCGCATTTATTCTCGGGCCAATCTGGAAGCCAACGGTTCGCGGAGACATTACTCCTACAACGCCTGCCTTTTCTTTCAACTTTGACAGTCCCGGCCATCGCGTATTTCCCAGCACCTCAAGTCCAAATTTTACCAGCGCACGATTTTCTCCAACCAATGGTCCCATGTCGCTCACTATTCCCATAGCCGCGAGGTCGAGCAGAGGCATGATTTCTTCATCGTGCCGTTCGGCAGGCAGAAAAGTTCGTATCAACGCTTTTGCCAGTTTAAAAGCCACAGCTGATCCTGTGAGCTCGTCAAAAGGGTACTTTGTTCCAGGCAGTTTCGGATGCAGTATCGCATAAGCATCACCCGGCATCTCCTTCGGTAACGTGTGGTGGTCGGTTACTATTACGTCTATTCCGTGCCCGGCCGCCAATGAGATTTCCCGTGCCGCCGATATACCGTTGTCGACAGTTATCACCAATTTTACATTCGCTTCGACGAACTCCTTGATGAATTTTTCCCGCAGTCCGTAGCCATCTTCCATGCGATGGGGGAGTCTATATGAAACTTCCGCTCCCAGCTTTCGCAGTACATGAATCAGTATCGCAGTTCCCGTAATTCCATCTATATCGTAGTCGCCAAAAATAATAATCCGTTCTTTTTTTTGGATCGCTTCGCCGACTCGCCGCACCGCCTTCTCCATATCTTCCATGAGAAATGGATCGTGCATGTCGCGCTCCAGACTTGGATTGAGAAATTTCTCCACCTCCTTTTCCGTTCGCAAATTTCTATTATGCAAAAGCTTCTCCAAAAGCGTCGCACCCGCGTCCGTATTCTGTATTTTCCACTTTTTACCGAGGATTGATTTCATAGTTGCAGGGTACCATTATACCAACTGGACATGAAATGCGCATATTGACGCGAATATAGAAAGCTGTAATATACAGGGCGATGGCATTAGAAATAGCACCAGGAAAGGCACCAGGCAGGCGTGTTATTGAAACAGGCGGCGTAGCCGCACCAGGATCCCCAGTGAGTAATGGCACGGAAGACGTGATCAGAAGGTTAAGAGAGAGTTTTCACTACAGGGGATTTACGGATTTTTCTCCGGAGTTGAGCGGTTGCATCGATAAGGCATGCGCATATGCTCAAATGCCGGCACCTGTTCTGATTACCGGTGAGACCGGAACCGGCAAGAGGGAGCTTGTTAATACAATCCACAGAGCAAGTGGACGTACAGGTGACTTGGTAACTCTTGATTGCAGTAATATCCCAACGGAATTACTTTTGAGTAATTTATTTGGGCATAGCAGAGGAGCTTTTACCGGAGCGGTAAGGGATCATGATGGTTTGGTTGAAGATGCGTCAGAAGGAACATTGTACATTGATGAAGTAGAAAATCTGCCGCCAAGCGTACAACAACAGCTCCTTATGGCGCTCGACAGCAAGACTGGAAATCTGCGCTATCGTCGTGTTGGAGAGTCAACAGTGCGCGATGTCAAAACACGTGTTGTATGCGCGACAAATGTAAATCTCGGACAACTTGTACGAGAGGGGAAGTTCCGGGCCGATCTCTATTACCGCATTCGTGCATTACATCTTCATGTACCGGCATTGAGAGAACGCGGCCAAGATCATTTCTATGGCTTGGTACACCATTTACTTAAATATGACATTCCCGAACAACTTCATGGAATACATGGATTGAGTGTCGATCCGATCACGATTGGCGGAGATGTGATGGAAATGCTTTATGTATATCCATGGCCTGGAAATGTGCGACAGCTCATAAGTGTTTTGACTGAGGCGGCCACAAGTGCGGTAATTATGAGAAGTGTAAACACAATTACGGTTGAAGATTTACCATCTGAATTTATTAGCAGAATTGGAGAGTTCTCAATTCTTCTTCCGCGTGTAGACGGTGGAGACTTTGAAGGCGGAGAACACGCTGAGCTTGCCGACATTAGCGTTGGCGGTCTGGTAACTTTTTTTCAATGCCTCATTCGTGCATCTGCCAACGCCAGCGAGAAGGATATTGATGCATTAGTACAGTCGGTTGAAGCTCTTGGAGGATTTGATGCGGTAGAAAAAGCTATGCAAAAAATATTACTGGTGGTGGTCGTAAAGCACTACGGCGGTAATCTTAGTGGAACCGCAGAAGCGCTCGGAATAACCAGGCGTATTCTTAAATATAAACTGAATGCTCTCGGAGTTATAGTTAATACTTAAGACCTACTCTCTAAGCCAGTTTAAGCCAGTGCACATCGGCTTCTTTTCTGAACCACGTCGTCTGTCGTTTGGCAAAGTGGCGGGTATTTTGCTTAATAAACGCGATGGCTTGCTCCAGTGTTAACTCGCCGTTCAGATACTGTACGATCTCGCTGTAACCAAGGGTCTGCATGGACTGAAGAGTCGCCGGATATTTTTCCAAAAGTTTTTTCGTCTCCTCGACCAGGCCATTTTTGATTTGTTCGTCCACGCGTTCATTGATGCGGCGGTACAGTTCATCACGCGGAACACTGAGGCCTATTTTCAAAACATCATACTTTGACTCGGATGTCCCTGCGGCGGCGGACTTTGGCTTACCGGTAAGCATTACAATCTCCAGTGCGCGCAGAAGATGGTGTCTATTGTTTGGATGCACCTTGTCCGCCGCCGCAGGGTCAAGCTCCCGCAGTCTGTCGTGTAAGACTTTTCCGCCAAGTGCGTTTAGCTCCTCTTCCAGCTTTTTACGAATCTCCAGATTTTGGCTTTCTCCGGCCAACGAGAAGTTTTGGGTAATCGTCCGGAGATAGAGTCCGGTGCCTCCGACGAGAAATGGAATACGCTTCTTTGCAAGTACTTCGTCAATGGTTTTTTCTGTCATCTGCTTGTAGTCAGCGGTGGTAAATCGCTCATCCGGATCGACGATATCAATCATGTGATGAGGGACGATTTTTCGCTTCTCCAAGGGCACTTTATCGGTGCCGATATCCATTTGTCTATAGACCTGTCTAGAATCTGCAGAGATTATCTCTCCATCAAAAAGACTTGCCAGATCGAGGCTAAGTTGCGTTTTTCCCGAGGCTGTCGGCCCAAGTAGCACGACAAGCGGTCGTCGCGCGGTCTTCAAAAACGCCTCCACCAAGCCATTTGCCTTTAATACAGCCTGCTCATCCATGCGCGTAATATAGCAAATGGGTTATAATGCCGCCATGAAGCAGTGCAGATGGTGCGATACCGGTTTTGAAGTTTCAGACGAGGACAGACGCATGTACGAAAAGCTCAGCCCCGTAATCGCGGGAGTCCGTTACGATATTCCCGAACCGACCCTTTGTCCTCCATGCAGACACTTACGCCGCATCGCGTGGAGGAACGAGCATTTTTTGTACAAACGCGCCTGCGGTCTGTGCGCCAAATCAATCGTGACCATGTACCCGCCGGAAAATAAATTTCCCATATACTGTGCAGAGTGTTTCTGGAGCGACCGGTGGGATGCGCTGTCGTACGGGGCTTCAGTTGATTTCAGCCGTCCTATTTTTGAACAAATCAATGAACTCTGGAGCCGCGTGCCGCAACTATGGATGTTTTCCACAAACAATGTGAACTCCGACTACGCTCTTAACTGCATATACAACAAAAATTGTTACCTCACCTCCGGTGCCGACTTCAATGAAGACTGCATGTACGGCATCAATACCCAGCGTTCAAAAAACTCTAGTGATCACTATCTTATTTACGACTCGGAGCTGTGTTACGGATGTATGAACTCTTCGCGTTTATACAGTTGCGTAGGATGCCAGGAGTCGGAGAGCTGTACGGATTCTTGGTTTCTCTATGATTGTAAAAATGTGCGCAACTGCGCCTTCAGCTCTAACTTGAGAAATAAGCAGTACGTGATTTTTAACGAGCAGATAAGCAAAGAGGATTATGAAAAAAAACTGGACGAAACTTTGAAAAATCTTTTCAGAGACCCAAGTTGGCTGTTTACCGGCATGATTGATGTTATGAAAAAAGCCGTTCACCGCGAGTCATTGATTATCAACGGCGAGAACTGCACCGGCGACAACATTCGCAACTCAAAGAATCAATTCATGTGTTTTGACGCGGAAGACGCGGAAGATTGTCGCTACTGTATTTTTATTTTGGATGTAAAAGACTGCATGGATCTTAGCGCCGTTGGATGGGGAGAGCTGATGTATGAAATGATATCGTCCGGTCGCGAGACGAGAAACGATTTATTTTGCGGCACAATACTGGCGGGTCAGGATCTCATGTATTGCCGCGCGATCTGGAACTCAAAAAATTGTTTCGGCTCCACCAGCCTCACAAATCACAAAGAGTATGTGATTTTTAACAAACAATATTCAAAGGAAGAGTACGAGAAACTGGTTCCAAGAATCATTGAACATATGCGAAAAACCGGCGAGTGGGGAGAGTTTATGCCGCCCGCCATCAGTCCTTTTGAATATAATCGCAGTATGGGCGCGGATTATATTCCTCTGCCAAAAGAAGAGGTGCTCCGTCGAGGATTCAAATGGCATGAAAGCGGAGAACAAGAGATCTCTCACGCGCAAAAACTTTCCGAATCGCCAAAGTGTGTCACATGCGGCCGCGAGTTTCGTATCATCGCGCAGGAGCTGGAGCTATACGCAAAGTTAAAAATTCCCTCACCGAAAAACTGCTGGCCGTGCAGACTTCAATCAATGATCAAAATGAAGAAGCGGTATAGCCTGAAAGCCGGTATATGCAGTGAGTGCAAGAAGGTAATGCAGACCCCTTATGAACAGGGAGATGGCGTAAAGGTTTTGTGCGAGAGATGTTATCTGTTAAAGGTTTATTGATGATATCAAAACCTTGACTTTCTATGTATTTCAGATTATCATATTTTCAGTAATACGTACTTTACAAAACACATTATGGATACATCTATTCTCGCCGTTTCTGAACGTGGACAAGTTACGATTCCGCAAAAAGTGCGTGCTCAGTTTAAAGTGAAATTTTTTTCGTGCCGCGTAGAGGATGAAAAAATTGTGTTGGTGCCGCTACAAACACGGGACGACTTTCTGGAAGAGCTCGATGAAGCGGAAGCGCATTGGAAGAAACACGGAGGCACGTCTCTTCGGGATATCGGCAAAAAATATAACCTCTAATCCGGTTTCTTTTGTATCAATTTGAATTTACTGAAAAAGCGGAGAAGGAACTCACGGCACTCGATCGACCAGTCCAAAAGCGTATTTTCCGAAAGTTACTGTTTTGGACAAAAAACAAAAACCCTTTTACGTTTGCTAAATTATTAAAAGGCACAGCGGATACATGGCGCTTTAGAATTGGTGATTATCGCGTGCTGGTGAGGCCAAACGAGAGAGGTATTATGATAATTTTAGTCATCGTAAAAGTAGGACATCGCAAAAATGTTTACGAATAGAGATGATGCCGGAATATACGATGTAAAAAATCAATTTGACTTTTTTGAAGCGAACATTTAACATGCCCCTGCGTCGTAGAAAGCAGGCGATCAATAAGACCTGCCGAGACCGCAAGAGATAACAGGTTATCTCCAGGTCTACGATGTGTGGACTTTTTTTAAAACTAATAAATATCACTATGTCACTCACGAAAGATCAAAAAGCCGTAATTCTGGATAAACTCACAGAGATTCTGAAGAAAGCCAAGTCTGTAGTGTTTAGCGGATATCAGGGTATCTCGGTCAAGGATCTCCAGGCCATCCGCAAGGAGCTTCGCAAGAACGGAGCCCAGTACTTTATAGCAAAGAAGACACTGATGCGCATTGCCGGCAGGAGAGCGGGCATGCCGGACGTTCCGGATACTGCTATGGATGGTGCAGTTGGTATTGCAGTTGGTTTTCAAGACGAGGTCGCACCGGCACGTGTACTGCACACTTTTTCAAAGAAAATCGAAGCGATCAAACTTCTCGGCGGAATAATGGATGGTAAAGTTATGTCACTTGATGAAGTGAAGTTTTTTGCAACTCTGCCTGGCAGAGAGGAGCTCATCGCCAAGGTTTTGTACATGTTCAAGAGCCCGATTTCCGGCTTCCATGGCGTATTACACGGCCTGTTGCGGAATTTTGTATGCGGTCTTTCCGAGGTCGCAAAGAAAAAGGCCTAAATATATTTATCAAATTTTAATTTAATTTTTTTAACCCATTACATCATGTCTGATACAGCAATCTCCGGCGATGCGCAAAAAATTCTTGAGCTCGTCGAAAAGCTTTCAGTGCTCGATCTCGCCAACCTCGTGAAGGCTATGGAGGAAAAGTTTGGAGTTTCTGCAGCTGCGCCTGTCGCAGCCGCCGCCGCTCCAGCAGCCGCCGGTGCCGCTGGTGGAGAAGAAGAGTCATCTACTGTTTCTGTTATCCTCAAGTCAGGTGGCGGACAGAAGATCGCAGTCATCAAGGTGGTACGTGAGCTCACTGCTCTTGGGCTCAAGGAGGCCAAAGATCTCGTAGACGGTGCACCGAAAGCAATCAAGGAAGGCGTAGACCGTAAAGAGGCTGAAGAGATGAAGAAAAAGCTCGTAGAGGCCGGCGCGGAAGTGGAGCTAAAATAGGTTTTTATTGATTCAAAGCCAAAAAGGCCTTTTGAACCGCACGGTTTCAGGGGCCTTTTTGCTAATCTGATCCACCCTTGAAGAAAACCTGTATTTTTGGTATAATTATTGGATCTAAAAATTCATATGGAAAATCAAAACAAAATACCGGTTACCCCTCAGGTTGCTCCACCAGTTGCAGTGCAACCTCCTGTGCAAAAAGTTTTTAAGCTGGACGTCGAGAACGGTAGTGGAAACGAAAAGCCTTCTATGTTACAGACTTTGATGAAGGCCAGCGGAAGTGTTTTTATGGAAAAAATGAATGTTCCGGTACAGCCGGTTTCTGATATAACAAAGTCAGTACTCGGTCCCAGACCAACGCTTGGCGCAAACTCAACTTTTATTCGTCAAATTGAGGAGCGCAGAAATAGGAAGTCACTGCGAATACTCATTGGCACCCTTCTTGTTGCAGTACTTGTATTCGGATACTTCAAGCTTGCTTTAAGTCCTGATGTAACAATTTTTGGGCCAAATATTGCAACACGATTCGAAGAGAGTAATCAGGAAATTAAACAGATTCAAACACAGGTGAATGAACAGTATTTTCGTACTGCGCGTCTGCACCTGGATCGCCTAAGCCAGCTTGGGGACGGGTTCCGTTTTCATACTGCGCTAGCCTCAAGCGCTACGCTCTCTGCGGTAGAGCGCGCTGAATCTGACGGTGAGCTAAATCGTCTGCGCGGAGAGATGAAAAACTCCCTTGTCGCACTGAAGAGTGTTTTTATTCGACCTCTTGCTGTGCCGATGTACAGCAATTCACCGCGTACGCCGGCAAAGGCGGAAGGTGAATTTGCAGATGCTCTACGCGCTCACCTTCTTCAAAGGAAAAACGAGCTGGGAGATTTACGTGACGAGGCAGTAATCGTGGAACAGCGCTACCTCGACAGTATGATAAAGGCGGTGGATAATGCGCCCTTGAGACGCACTATTGCTGACCTTGATCTCGATGTGTTGACTGGCGAAAAAATTACAGAAGTTTTGAGCCTGTTACAGCAGGGCGGTGGAGATGACCTTTCGATAATTTCACGCATAAAAGAAGGCCGCATACGCTGGACGGAAATAATCGCCAGCATAGAGAGCGTCACGCGTCAGGTTGATGCACTATACGGGCAAGGCTTGTTTGATGAAATAGGCGGAATTCGTTACACCGATTATGATTTTGACCGCACAACCGGGCAGGTGACCGTCTCAGGACTTACGAAAACCGAAGACAGCAAGACGTTCTCGCTCATCGCAAATTTGATCGATCGTTTTGAGAAGTCGTCCGGCTTCAAGGATATTGAGATGCGATCTTTCTCAAAGAGCGCGGCTGAAGGTGCAGGTTTTAGTTCTTCATTGCGCCTCACATTTTATTTGCAGTCAGGCGACGATGTTCGCGATGAACGTATTCCATAACGTGCACACATGAACACAGATTTTCTCAAAAAATCGAATATATATCTCATCATAGCCATGATTGTCATTGTCGTTGGTGGGTTGATGAGTTATGCGCAGTGGCAGGATTATATGGCCCGGCAGTCTGCCGTATCGGATAACATGCTTCGTGTTTCCGGGTTACAGCAGGAGCTGGAAAAAGCCGGTACTGAATATGAATCAATGCGTGGCACATATCAGGCCGAGCAGGAAAAATTTCAAGCGCAGATCTTGAAAGTATTGCCGGAAGGGGAGCAGTACACACAGTTTACACGCGATCTGGATGAGTTTTTTGATAAGAACTTTACCTCGCGCAATGCATTCGTGGCCTCTAGCGCCCGGTTCGGACAGGGGATGGTAGCCGAGGGCGGCGCGTATGCCGTTTTGCCGGTGAGTCTTAGCGTCGAGAGCTCAAAAGAAAATTTTTATAAATTTCTAAGACTAGCCGAAGAGTCCGGCACTCTTGCCGAAGGCCAACGTCTAATGGATATACAGTCGATAAGAATCTCACTGCCGGAAAATCCATCCGCTGGTGACACGTTCACATACACAGTGAATCTTAATGCCTATTATCGCAATGTTACCAAGTAAATTCCAATGGCTGATCAACAGGTATCTCCATCACAGGTAGCTCAGCCTGCACCGACTGCTTCCGCGCCAGTCGCTATTGTGCCGACATTGGCTGTAGATAAACTCCCGCAGTTTCGCGATGCCATTGTTGACGGCAACGTGCCTCAGATGGTTTTATTGATGATCAGTTGCGCGTTGGACATGCGCTCGTCCGATATACATGTCGAGCCCGAGGAACGGACTATACGCGTGCGGTATCGTGTTGATGGCGTGCTGCGCCCGATTATCGAATATCCAAACAACATGCACCCGGCGGTGGTCTCGCGCATAAAGATCATGTCAAATCTCAAAATCGACGAACAGCGCATCCCTCAGGATGGCCGCAGTCATGTGACCACAAAAGAGGGTAAAGAGATGGACCTGCGTGTATCTACATTTCCAACAGTGAATGGAGAAAAAATCGTTATGCGTATACAGGACAAGTCGCGCACTATTCCAACGCTTGAAGAACTCGGTATTGAAGGTTCTAGTTTTGAAAGCTTAAAAAAAGCGCTGGATGCGCCGAATGGAATTATTCTCACATCCGGTCCTACCGGCTCAGGTAAGACGACGACTTTGTACTCGTGTCTGAATATTTTGAATACATTGGATGTGAACATACTTACGATTGAAGATCCGGTTGAAATCCAGATGAACGGTTTAAACCAGAGTCAGGTGCATCCCGATATCACATACACGTTTGAGATGGGGCTTCGTACGGCTCTGCGCCAGGATCCGGATATCATAATGGTTGGAGAAATCCGTGATCGCGAGACGATCGATGTTGCGATCGAAGCGTCGCTTACGGGACATCTCGTGCTATCCACCATACATACGAATAGCGCAGTAGAGACCATAACGCGTATTTCAAATATGGGCGTACCGAACTACCTCATGACCGGCACGTTGAATCTCATTATCGCACAGCGTCTTGTGCGAAAAATATGCGAGTCATGCAAGGCAAAGACAGATGCTGAACCGTACATGCTGGAGCGTGTAAAAAAAGCTCTCGCAACATTGTATCCGTCGGAAGCAAAACGTTTTGAACAGCGCATAGCGCAGATGACTTTTTCAAAAGGTGCCGGATGTGATGCGTGCGGCAAGAGCGGATATCTTGGACGTGTCGGTATTTATGAAGTTTTGCTTGTTAATAACGCTATACGAAAGGGGATACTGGATAACACATCCAATGTCGATATGGAAAAGATAGCCAGAGAAAATGGAATGGTGACTCTAGAGCAGGATGGAATATTGAAAGTACTCGCCGGACTTACGACTCTAGAGGAAGTTTATAGCGTAGCCCGTGAGGCGGAATAATTATTTTGTCATATGCCAAAAAAAGCCGGGGAGTTTCTCCTCGATGCACAACTCGGAGAAAAAACATATCTGGTTGAACAGAATGGCGCGGATGTAAAACCCGATGATGCCATACGCCTTGCGATAGAAGAAGGCGCGGTGCCTGCTACACTCCTGCGTGAAGCCGCAAAAGCGGATGCTAGAAGCAGACGCATCAGCTGGTTTTCCAATCTCGACCGCAAGTTTCAATCTCTCTTTGGCGTCAACGCAAAGGACATAGCCGTATTTTTTCGTCTTATGGCTGTGATGATCAATGCCGGAGTGCCGCTGATAAAGTCTCTTGA
>JBBTWW010000075.1:0-3098 GCA_038062595.1 Patescibacteria group bacterium
GCTTCCTCTATTGAGACTTTCATTGATGCCAGTCCCGGATATTCCATGTCTTCTTCCATTACAAATCCTTCGCTGTTGATAACCACTTTTTTTTGCGTAACCTGGCCGTCTTTTTCGCTCTCGGTGAGGACATTAAACTCTAATGGAAAGTTCGTAAATGAAACTACAAGCGTGCCCGGATACCTTTTGTGCACCTCGGCGGTTGCGATCATCTGAGGGAACTGCTGGATGATCTCGCGCTCAAGGCTTGCGGGAGTTATAAAAATCAGATTCTTACCAAGATATGCATCGGATAGAGGTTGGAATATCGGTTGTTCGATAGGCACGTCATCCTGTAGAACGCGTACTGTTTTGATCGTAAAAAATGAGGAGAATGACACTAGATATATGCCCCCGATGATTACCGCAAGTACTGCAACGCCCAGTAAGATGCGCTTTGTGACGATGCCAATTACGCCAAAAGACGGACGTTCGCGTACACCTCGCCGTCGTGACATATGAACGGTGCTACTATTGAATGTGCGCTCCTTGAGCCGCTGTAAATGGAACTTGCGGCGCGGATTGTCGTGCTCGGCCATGGGTGTGGAAGGTCTTAAGAGCTTGACGCTCTTTACGCGCTCTGTCTCAAGAGGCGGCGTGCGCGTGCTTTTGCCTTATTGCGGCGCTTGCGAAGCTTGCTCTTCGGCCGCGTCTTATTCATGGTATGTAACCCGTGCTGTTGGTTGGTACTTTTGTTTGACATATCGTATTGGTTAAAGCCACCACAGCATAGAAGAGCCTGTATATAAGGTCAAGTAGAAAGCAGGCTGGCTACATAGCCGCCTTCAGCATAGGGCACGATGGGGTGTTTTTTAATTGCGAAAAATTGTCTGAGCCCGTGCGCTTTTGCGTTTGAGGCTCTTATGAAAATGCCGCGAAGGCGAGTTTTTTGAGCGATTAAAAAATATCCCCATCTGCCCGTTGATGCTGAAGGGGACATTTTCAGTGATATGTAGCCAGCCGGTAATTCTATATGATATGATGCTGTACGCTTATGGGTACAAATTCGCCTATTTATGATGTAGTGGTTATCGGCTCCGGTGTCGCCGGATGCAGTGTCGGCATGTATGCTGGGCGTTTTCAGATGAAGACGCTTGTCTTGGGTTCTCTTCCTGGCGGCGTCATCACTACCACTCACCTAGTCGAGAACTATCCAGGCATTCCCAGTATTACCGGTGAGGATATGGGTATTGTTTTTCTATAGCACGCGCGCACGTTTGGCGCCGATATCAAGAACACGCCAGTGAAGAGTGTTGAGAGAGTCGAGATGCCGGATGTTTTCAAAAAGCCGATTTTTAAAATCACAACAGCCAAAGACGAGTTTCTCGGCAAGACGCTTGTTGTCGCCACCGGTACCGAGCATAAGAAGATGGGTGTACCTGGAGAGGGAGAGCTTTCTGCAAAAGGTGTTTCATACTGTGCGCTTTGTGACGGTGCTTTTTTCAAAGAAAAAGAAGTTGCGCTCGTTGGGGGAGGGGATACTGCCGCCATCGACGGCCTGATCCTCACAGAGTTTGTAGGAAAAATTCACGTGCTTGTTCGACGCGATGTGATGCGTGCGGAGCCGATCAATCTGGAGAAACTGACCAATCATCCAAAGGTGCAGATTCATTACAAAACCGAAGTTTCCGAGATCCTTGGAAAAGAGCATGTAGAGGGCGTGCGATTAAAGTCTGGCGAGATACTGCCTGTTTCCGCTGTATTTGTCGCCATCGGTCACGTGCCGAACTCCGGAGTCGCAAAAGATATTGGTGTCGAGCTCGACAGTCACGGTTATATCAAGGTAGACGTCGGCTCGCAGACAAATATCCCCGGAGTATATGCCGCCGGAGACGTGACGGATAAGCCTTTTAAGCAAGCCATTATCGGTGCTTCCGAGGGCGTGATGGCGTCGTATTTTGCGTATCAGTATTTACAGGAAAGTTGATAGCTTGTGGTTGCCGGCTAGAGATTTATTTTTTGTTTTTTAGTTTTTTCAAAATACTCTGATCGAGGAGTGCAGGTTTTGTGGTGCGTTCCGGATCCATGATTTTGTTCAGCTCAGCTTCGGTGAGCAGGCTCTTTTCCAGTACGATGGATTTTATAGTTTTTCTTTTTTTCAAAGCTTCCTGCACCAGTGCGGCGGTCTCGTGATAGCCGAGATATGGCGAGAGTGCAGTTGCAGTACAGAGACTTTCTTCAAAAAGCTGTGTGATGCGTTCGTTGTTGATTATGATTCCGTCCACGCAGAACGTGCGGAACATAATAGTGGTGTTCGTAAGAAGCTGGAGGGAAAAAGCGAGATTAAAAAGAATCAGCGGCGTCATTACATTCAGTTGCAGCTGGCCGGCCTGCGCCGCGAGAGCTATGGCGTGGTCGTTGCCAAAAACCTGATACGCGGCCATGTGCACGGATTCCGGAATTGATGGATTTACCTTGCCTGGCATGATGGAAGACCCGGGCTCGACCTCAGGTAGTGTGATCTCTCCGATGCCGGCTATTGGCCCCATCGCGAGGAGCTTTAGGTCGTTTGCAATCTTTGTATAATCAATTGCCAGTTGGCGCAGGCCGGCCGAAACAAGTGAGAATGCATTTACATTTGATGTGAGTTCGACCGTATCAGTGGCTTGTCTGAGCGGGTATCCGGATATGTCGGCCAGTAGCCGCACGAACTGTGGTTTAAATCTCGGTGAGGTCGTGATTCCGGTACCGATCGCCGTGCCGCCCACTCCAACTTCAAGTAAAACCTCGCTTAGTTTTTTTATCTGGTCCAGAGTTTTTTGTAATGTATGTGCAAATGCGCCGAACTCCTGCTCCACAGTCATGGGTACAGCATCCTGCAGATGTGAGCGCCCGACTTTTATGACGCCCTTGCCATACATCGCAATTTTTTTAAAAGCAGTAATTAATTTCTCGAGCTCCGGATACAGCCGGTCGAGCAGTGTCAGTGTAGTGAGTCGAATTGCAGTCGGTATCACATCATTACTTGACTGGCCCATATTCACATGATTATTCGGATGCACGTGCTCGTATGTTCCCTTGCCGCCACCCATGATCTCATTTGCGCGATTTGCAATTAT
>JBBTWW010000076.1:0-11477 GCA_038062595.1 Patescibacteria group bacterium
TCGGCGCAACTACTCCTACAACCACAGCAACCGTTACTAGAACGACTGCCTTGCACGGTGCATATATAAGCGGCGAGACCGGTCCGGAGATACTACTCTATCCTCTCGTACTGGCATCAATAAACGGACTGCTCGCGATTTATCGCAGACGCCGCAATCAGAAGTGACGCACATTTTCTATTAACAAAAAAGTTGTTCCGTTTTTTGACTTATTCTCAATGTAATTCGCAAGAATATTCAGCTTCATTGCGGGTGCGGCCGCAGGAGCACCGATGGCGGCATAGTCGGTACGGCCGGATTTTGCTACCAGGAACATGGCGCGGGCTGTACTGGAGACTGGAACGAGGCGCGCCGCGCCGCAGTGCTTTTTCAGGAAATCTTTGCACTGCAGTAGCGCCTGCTGGTGGGAAAAAATCACGCGTACACAATCCAGGCCGGCGCGGCGCGATGCGGAACCCGCCGTGCGAACACCGACCAATGCATGATGTACGCGAAAATGTATTTTTTTTAAAATACTAAAAGACCCCATCTTCATGGCTTTAGCAGTTTCCATGATCTCACCGGTATAAGAATTTGATATCGGAACTATACCGTACCGCGCCTTGCGATAACGCACGGCCCTGCACGCAGATGTAATACTCCTGCAGTATCGGCGCGGCATGTCACGAAAAGAGCGCACGGTGTCGAGCGCGTAATCCGAGTGCGTGAGCCTGGGGCCGAGGAGGGCTATCATAGGTGGAATTTTTTCTTCACTTCTTTTACCTTCTTACGAAGGATAGTGCCTTGATCTTTCACAGCTTTTTTCATAGGCATGATTTTATCCTCGTTAAAGTCGTCTATCTCACTCTTCACGTCGCCGGTAACGTCGTCCACTATATGCTGTAACTCACTGCCCTCGTAGAGATCGCGGGCGACATGACCGACGTCCTTACCCATATCGGCCAGATCTTGGAGAATAGGCTCGTGGCCAATCTCACCTTTTTTACGCGAATCATTTACCCTCTTGCGGAACTCCTTACCCTTGCGCGGAGCAAATAATACACCGAGCACAGTACCCATGATGAGGCCAAAGAACCAGCCTATCCCGCGTTTTGACATAAGTATTTGGATAATTAAATGTAGAGCAATTCTACACTGATATCATCTCATTTTCAATTTTCCACTACCACTTCTTCTTCCTATATCGCCGGTTGCTATCTTCCGTAAGAGCCGACCCAGTGTAAAAATCGGAAGACCGACTACGTTGAAGTAGTCCCCGTTTATTTTTTTAATAAAAAGAGACCCGAGTCCCTGTATGGCAAAAGCCGCCGCCTTGTCACGCTGTTCGCCGGAGGCTATGTACCAGTCGATTTCTTCACGAGTCATTTTTGCAAAAGTCACTTTTGTTCTTTCAACTGCTTCAAACCTTCTGCCGGAAGCGGTGTCAATAACACACACGGCGGAGATCACTTCGTGCGTGGTCCCGCTTAAAGTTCGCAATATGCGCCTCGCATGGCCATCATCCCTTGGCTTGCCAAATACCCTGCCGCGTAGCGCACCGATGGTATCCACGCCGATCACAAGGGCGTCCTTATAGTGTCGAGCCACATACACGGCCTTCCCGCGGGCATTATGAATAGCCACAGCCCTCGGCGTGCGACCGCGACCACCGGAGACCTCACGAAAAGAGCTGATATGGATAGTAAATTTTAACCCTATACCTTTTAGAAGCTCCTTTCTGCGTGGGCTTCCCGATGCCAGGACGATCTTCCTACCTGTTGCGATCATATAAATTATATTGACGTCTGACGAATTGTACCATATAGTTGACGGGCATTAATTTTTACATATGCCAATTATACGTTCAGCAAAGAAGGCGATGCGCCAAAACATCGCCCACCATGAGGTGAACTCTTCACAGAGAAAAACCCTGAGATTTGAGCTCAAGAAAGCCAAGCGTCTTGCCGCTGACGGGAAAAAAGCTGAGATCATGGCCTTACTTCCAAGGCTACAACAGCTCATAGACAAGGCCACAAAGAATCACCTGCTTCACCCAAACAACGCCGCTCACAAGAAGTCTGCCTTAGCAAAGCTTGTTGCTTCCAAGTAAATATTTTAAACATTCAATCTGTAGCCAGCGCGAGGAAGAGCAGTGTTTGAAGTTGCGAAAAACTATACACATCGGCGTCCGGCGACCAGGAAAAGGCTCCGTAGTTCTTTGCGGTGCTCTGTAGTATCTGGGTGCTCATTATTTTTGCCGCGACATCATGAGCGAATTCGTAATCCTCAAGTACAAGCGCGAGCCTGCCTGCAAGCCCATATACCGCCATATCCTCTACATCCGACGCCGGGAGTCCGTCAAGAGTGTAACTACCGAATATTCTGCCATTCGTTCGCATTTCATTTTTTATAAAATCAAGAATCGGACCGGACCGCAAATATAGCGCAGTGAGCAACTGCTCAATAATGGCGTGTTCAAAACGATAAACGTACTCACCGCCGTGGATCGTAAACTGCTTTGCGAAAAATCCGTTTTTAAATCCACCTTCAAGGACATCGCGTGTATTTTCTTCAATCTCACTCCACGATGAGTCGTAGGCGGACAGCATGTGGATAGCATCAAGTTGTGCATAGAATAAAAGCAGGTCTGATGCGGTATAAACGCCTGACTCATTCCATGAGGACAAGCTGGTCGGCACGCCATCACGCACGGCGTAGCGGCGAAGCGCCGCACCCATCTCCAAGGCGGTATCACGATAGCGTTCATCGCCAAACCTATCGAAACCGGCTAAAAGTCCTTCGATTATATTGAGATCGTCCGGTGTTGAGTTCGAAGGCGATGTGGGCGTAAGATCCGTAAGCAACTGCCAGTACGCTAGTCCGTACTCGCTCAAAAGGTGCTTTTTTAAAAATACATATTCTTTTTCAAAAATATCGTGATCGCCCGCATACGCCGCTGTCATTAGCAAAAGACCGACCGACTCAGAGGTGGTGGCGAAGTCACTGCCGAACTGGGCTATCCTACCCTCTGCGCCGGTCATGTTTTTTTCAAAAAATAAAAGTCCGCGGTTAAACGACGCGAGCGCTCCATCGCGCGCCGAGCCGGTACGTGCGACCAGAGAGGCGAACTCTCCACGAGTCACGTACTCGTTTCCGTTGTGCGCCGACCGTAACACGTGCTCGGCGCGCGCCTGGCGCAAAACTCCATCAAACCACGCCTCACCCACCTCAGCACGCGGGTATGAACCAAAGGCCGCCACGTACATCATCTTTAGCGCCTCTCCGTAATTCACACGATCACCAGGACGAAAGGAACCATCCGCATAACCATCTATAAAATTAACCACGCATATATATGGCGAGAACCACCTCTCGGCTGGAACGTCTGAATAACACGCCTCGCGAAAATACTTACGCTCTGGAAAGTAATATAGCGCAATAATCTTTGCAGCCTCCGCACGATTGATAGTCTGGTCAAGCTTAAGAGACCCATCCGGATACCCTTCTATCACGCTTTTTTCAATAAGCTCGCGTCCTACGCCAATAGCCGCCATTTCATGCGAAGCAAAAACTACATTTGCGACAGTGAGAAATAGGCTTACTAACAACACCTTACACACATTCTGAATAAATTTTTTATACATGTTCTGGCGTAGTATCAAAGTGCATAAAGGGACATTTACTTCAGTGTAACAAAAATTCTACAATACGGTACTACTTATTGGAACTTCATTTTTATGGCTTTGGGAATCAAAGACTTTCTGGGATTTTATAACGAGTATAAGAAGAAAGTCTTCAATTATATCCTCTATCGTGTGTCATTCGACCGCGATCTGGCAGAAGACCTCACGTCCGAGATATTCCTCAAGTCATACGCCAATTTCGACCGCTTCGATGAAAATCGCTCCTTCAAAACCTGGATCTTCACAATCGCGCACAACCACCTGGTGAATTATTACGCTTCCAAAAGGCCTTCTGTGTCACTCGATGACATTCAAGAACTTGAGGCGGGCATCGATTACGTCCGTGAGATAGATCAAAAACTAACGACCGCCCGTCTCCTCAAGCTACTCAAAACACTCCCGTTACCGCAACAAGAGGTAATAATGCTCAGATACGTTAATGATCTTTCGTACAGCGAAATAGCGGTAATCCTCGAAAAAGACGAGGGCACAGTCCGCACCGCCTTAAGCCGCGCACTTGACTCACTGCGCGATAGCGCACGCACCATACTTTCATCACCACTGATATGAACACACAACACGACAACTTCGAAAAACAGCTCGAACAACTACCTTCATTTGAGATACGCAAGAGAAAGGAGTTGCTCTTCTTTGCAAAACTTTTTCTTCTGCACTTCAAAAAGATCATACAATCAAGTTCCAATTTTTTATTATCCCTTAACCCCTTTTATATGGGACGCATATTCAAATCAGGCGTTGTTGTAGCCGCCGTATTTCTCGTACTCGGCACCGCATTTTCATACAATGCCGGCATCACACGAGGCCATTTTCTCTATCCGCTAAAGCGCGCAGGCGAGACGGTGCGCGTTATGAGCACATTTGACGCAGGTCAACGCGTCGATTTACACCTCGATTACTCCGGACGTCGTCTGGACGAGGTACGCACGCTTCTCAATGGAAGTTCTGGATCTATGTTCTCGGCGGCATCGGCACAGTCTGAGACGCCGGAAGTCACCGACGTAACCGATGAGGATGCCACAGCAGAAGATGTTGTATTTTCAGACGAGACAGTCGCTGCAGTCGAAGAAACTGTGAGTGAGGTGGTGGAAGCCACGGAGGACGCCATGGAAACGGTTGACGAAGACATGACCGATCCTACAGAGGTTTCCGAAGCCCTCGACACCATCGAGGAGGCTCAGGAAGAACAACTTGATGAGCTTTCTGACCTTTCCGAAGATGCCCCAGTAGAGGTTACAGAGGCTGTCGATCAAGCTGTCGATGACACTGCTGAAAATCTAGGTGAAGTTGTCGCCGCCGGAGAGGCTGTCGACGAGGCGCTGGAAGAAGGCGCGGAAGAAGTAGATGTAGATCTCGAAACAGGTGAGGAGGACGTAGCAGATGATGAAGAAGAAGAGCCAAGTGAGAAACAAGCTCGTGCCGAGGCTGAGCTCGTAGAGGCATTGGCTACCTTTGAGTCTTTCAAGGCCGCACTGGAGGCTTCCGGTTTTGACAATGAAAAATCCGACAAGTTCGTTGGCAAGGTCGAGGACAAGCTGGCAGCTGCACAGGCCGCACTGGCTGACGGTAACTACGGCAAAGCCTACGGCATGCTAAAGGCCGCACAAGCTCACACCAACGTACAAAAGAGCTTTGGCAACAGACAGGATTTTGTAAAAGTAAAAGGCGATGATTCTGAAGATGACGAGGACGAATCTGTCAGCGACGAGGTTGAAGACGAGACCGATGACGAAGATTCTACTGAAGAGTCCGACGACGATGAGTCTGAAGATGAAAGTAGCGGCGAGGCCACTGACGAAGCTTCTGACGATGAGGAAGCTAACGACGAGTCCGGCGACGAAGATGAACTCACGGATGAGTCTTCTGATACTGATGACGATGACGACAGTGATGAGGTTCGTGATTCCGGCAAACCGGCCGAGGATCGAGGGAGGGGCAATAACCGCTAAAGCAACCTATGGATAATCATAAAGCCCGTCTACCAAAATTGGTGGCCGGGCTTTTGTAAATTCTGTTATAATCTAAGCCATGCAACAGTACAAGATAAACTTCATCAACTTTTTACTCGAGTCCAACGCGCTGAAGTTTGGACAGTTTACGCTGAAGAGCGGACGCATCAGCCCGTATTTTATCAACGCAGGGCAGTTTAATACCGGCGAGGCTCTGGCTCGTCTCGGCAGTTATTACGCCGACATGATTAACGATAATATCAAAGACTTTAACGTGATTTTTGGTCCGGCATACAAAGGCATCCCTCTCGCAGTCACCACCGCCGCCGCCCTTTATAAAGAGCACGGCAGGAACGTAGGCTACAGCTTCAACCGCAAAGAGGCAAAAGATCACGGTGAGGGCGGCATGATCGTCGGCGCTCCCCTTTCATCCGAATCAAAAGTGGTAATTATCGATGACGTTATTACGGCCGGTACGGCCATGCGCGACACACTGGAGGTTTTTAAGAAAAACGGAAATCCGCAAATAGTCGGTATTGCAATTCTGGTAGATCGCATGGAAAAGGGCCTTGGCGAGACCTCAGCTATTCAGGATTTGGAAAAAGAAACCGGAGTCAAAGTTTACCCAATAGTGACCGTTCTGGACATTATGGAGTACCTGCACGACGAGCACTACGAAGCCATGCAGGCCTACCGCAAACAATACGGCGTTTAATTCATCGCACATGCACGCGGCGGATGGGATGGCAATACGTCCTTATAAACCTGGGTATCGTAGTTGTATGTCGTCAAATCCACAATATAAAAATATGGCTGGTAACTTATAAACTGGTTTTTAAAGTCGTGCATGCGTTTATATATCTCATTGCCAAAATTGTACTTATTGATTAAATAATAGTTTTTAAACTCCTCCATCAGGCAATCAACCTCATCTAGAAACACATCACTTTCTTTAGTGATAATCCGAAACGCCGCATGCTCAGAAAAATTGTACGCCTGCCACTTGCGTTTTCGCACTAGGGAATAATCAGTATAAAATATACCATAATCCTTTTTCATCCAATTATCTGGATAATATTTTTGCAATACAAACGACTCATCGGCATACTTTTCATTCAAAGCTCTTGCCCGTCCTGCTATCGCAGATATGGCAAGCTGGGCTTCCAAAAATTCATTTGTCTTTTTTGCATCGTATCTCACCGATGGATCCTGATAATATTTCCCGAATACCGCCTGTGCCTTGAAAATGGCATCGCGCCACTCATCTACCGCATCAGGAGACAATACGGAAGTATAATAAATATCCTTATACCTTCCTTTTGGAGGAGCACTTTTCGCGATGATCTGATCGATATTCAAGCCGTTCAGTAAAACAATCACCACCATGCTAAAAGCGGTTATTCCGACGAATAACTCTCTCTCTTTTGCTTTTTTCCACAAATTTATGAGTAATAAAAGCAACATCACGCCAGCTAACCAGCCTAAAAATATCATTCCGATAAATCTTACGCGCGACCATCCGAATATTTCTATGTAGAGCAAATTCCTTTGTAAAGCGGAAAATAACATTAATATCAATTCAACCAATAACGCGACATTGACAGTCCTTAATTTAAACATCTGTCTTGAAGACTCCAGGGATTGCTGTTTCACAAAGAATGTATAAACCAAAACACCTCCAAGCAAAGAGGTCATCAATAATTCAGTAAAACCTTTGCGCACATAATCGGAATATGTCATATCAAAAGCGGCAAATGCATCGCGTGAACCAAAGAGGTATTTCCCCTGTATGAATAGAAAAAATGCAAACAATACAGACAACACAACACCAGGAATAAATACATCGTAAAAAGACAAAAATTTCCTACCATCTCCCTCCTGGTGCCTGAAACGAATGATCAAAAGCCATAATAGGACAACCGCGATACCTATCGAACTAATAGTGCGTGTAATAATTTCATCATAAAATCCATCTATGATCTTTCCGAAGACCGGATCGGCATTCGACAACAAACCTACAAAGAAAAACAACACTACCGCCGTGATTATTGTTGTCTTCAGCACCCTGATAACTATTCCTTTTTTAGAATCTTTCTCTTTGCTTGAAAACCTCAGAAGCGCAACGACTCTCTTGAGACCGGTAATACCGTATCGAATGACGTACTTGAAAATCCAGCCTTTGTCCCAGGTAATATCATCAACCGCATACAGTCCAAGCAGGGTTACGAAAACTATCCACATGGCCACGACGTTCACCTGATGAACAAAATCATTTGCACGAATACCCAGAAACAAACCGGCAAAAACAGAAATGGCCGCCAGGAAATAAACAAACGGCGTACGTTTTTCTTTTGGAAAAGAGATCAGTAAGCCGCCCATTAAAAATAGATTAAAGAGTCCATATCCTATGCCTACATCGGTCTCAAATATAAAAAGGTTGTACCCCAAAACAGCCAAAAACAACGTCCATACCAAATATCTTGGAAAGATTATTTCTTCCAGATCATCCCCTTCTGCTTTTTTATGCTTAAAAAAGTAGACTATGACGATAATAGGAATTAGGAAAAACAATATATTACTAAGGGCATACCACAACATATTAAAAAAGGGTTAGAGTACAAGGAGGCCTAATTATAGCATCACGCGTATTGTGAAATCCACACGCTTATCCTACAATGGACGAGGTTTTTCATCGTTCTTTCACACCATGGGCCCGTAGCTCAGTTGGTCAGAGCAGTCGGCTTGAAGACAGAGACGCTACCTCTAGCTCCGGATTATGAACCTCCGAATGGCAGTTATGACAAAGGAGAATACACTTATCAAACTCCTTCATAACAGAATCCATTTTCCTGTTAGACAGAGATCTCATATCCAACTTGAAGTCTTTGTACTTTGACTGGATATGGTGGAATGCCAGTGCGGATAAATTTTTCTTATATCCACAATGTGCGCATTTGCCACCACCAAGAGAAAAAAGCCTTAGTTTTCTTTCTAATCCTCTTTTCTTTTGAGCAGGATAGCACTGATGTACTGCATTCTTACACCTTGGGGAACAATAAAGAGTTTGTTTCCCTGTCAGTGTAGACTTACATACCTTGCAGTCTCTGATGATCTTCATAATCCAAATTATAGCAGACAAGCGCCTCTTTCACAGGGCTGCTTACGGAGCAATCCGTAAGTGATTATCTGTCAAATTCGGTGAAACCTAACTTCCTCTAGGATAAGGCAATACCGAGCCAAGCCCCGAAACCCGGGGAAGGTGTAGAGACTAGACGGCAGACCACCCACAACGTGGGTGGAAGGTATAGTCCAGATCATAAACCCGAAAGGGGCCGCGAAAGCGGTAGTGATACGCATAACCGATTGGTCGCTGGTTCAAGTCCAGCCGGGCCCACCAGTATAGAATCTTTTTGTCGCCAGTTCAATCCGCGTACAATATGCCCCACCAAATACGACGTCGAATAGTGGGAGATAGACATTCTAAATATGAATTGCAAAAACTGTTATAATTTTGAAGATTTATGGCAACACTCTTCATTGCATTTGGTGGTAGAAAAATTGAAACAAAAGATAAAATTGTTCCTAACGGTGAGAACATTGAAATATGGTATTTATGCAATTTTAAAAAAGATGAACTTATTGAAGAATTGAAAAAGCGTATTGTTTTTAACAAAGTCCCTGAAAAAGAATTACCAGCTAAGATAGAGGCATTATTAGCTCAAGATGCAAAACCCACTTGGGGTATTTTGATTAATGATGCTTCAGTTAGTGATTTGCGCTGCTCTGAAATGCTTGGTCTAATGAATCTCTACGCTCAGAATTTTTTAGAACCACTTTTTACTATCGAATATGTAGGAATTTTGACCGATTTCGGAGTTAGAGATGCTCATTTTTATTGGGGCCATGAAGGAGACGCGCAGCACTTTCGGGATGTACATTTTGCATCCTTCTATGAGCAGTTGAAGCCTGCCATAGAATATGTTGGGTTCAATGCGGATAATATGACTCGTTGGCTCAGCGAGAAAGATAAAGAAAAGAAATGTGAGTACTTTCGTCTTTTTATTGCATTGGGCTTGTTTAATGCATTGCAGCGCAATGGTAGAGGTAAAGATCCATTTTTGTATTTTCAAGAAATCGTGGATATTGCTACTATTTTTGAAACTTTATTAACTCAACCAGATGAGAAAACAGAAGTTACTTATAGATTGAAAAAGAGAGCAACGCTTTTATTGCAAGGTGCATTTCCAGATATAGAAAAAGAGATCAGTTCCCTTTATTCAAAGAGAAGTGATTTTGTCCATGGTTCATACTTTGCCTCGCTTGCAAAATCAATAAAGCTGAGTGAAAAATACGGTTTTCCTGAAGTACCATTGCCGGAGATCGATTTGCTTGATTTATATCGAAAATATCTCCGTTTTACTTTGATCGGCTATCTATTGCTGTTTCAGAAAATAAAATCTAGGGAAATTCTTGAAGAGAATACAGTTCCTTTACTTTTAGAGAAGGCTTTACTTGATTTGAAACTGAGAAAGAAGATTTCAGAGTATTTGGGTGAGGTTTTTTCTTTTTTAAAGATTAATGAATATAGTTAGAATGTAATCTCAACTACCAACGCCTGCCACTGCACTTTCTCCTCGCACACCAACCTCGTAAACTCCAAAAACTCTAGATCCGACAGCCTCAACAAAACCGCCGCACAACATTTAAATCTTTTGTCGCCAGTTCAATCCGCGTACAATATGCCCCACGATGCGATGAGCGCAAGCACGTAATGCGCAGCGCGAATAGTATGGTGGCAGACCCAGCATTGCGGCGGCCGGGCTAACTAATCCTGCAGGCAATTTCAAGGAAGCTTTTTACAAATGCGTGAATTTTTTGCTCTGTTTTTATCAGATATGCTTTAACTCTTTCGTTGTTAGGCATATGTGGATATTGTACTTCGAGTTGATCACCACCCATATAAAGTGACTCTACGAACCACAGTGCCTTAATTGAACAAGTATGGGCAACAGAATCTCTTTGCATGACTAATTCAGTGAGCCAACTTTGGTGACTTTTTACATACCCTATAAGTTCTTGAAACTCAATCTTCCCTTGAAGCCTTTTTAATTCTTTAATAATTTTTTCACCGGCTAAATCTTGTCCTTTTTCGTTTTTACTTTTGCCGAATGATTCGACTCTAAAACCTGAAATTTTTTCTTTTAATACCAATGACATAATATCAAGAAGGCTTTTTGCTTGAAATAAAAACCCTTCAATATTATATAAAGGTCTGGCATTTGCCTCTGTAAATTCAATCCCTATGCCAGGTTGAATACCGGTTTTGTATTTCTCCTCTGCTTTTTCTTCAGCCTCAATATAAAGCCTCTTTTCGTGCCTAAGCGCATATAGCTTGTATCGAATGTTTTTTAATCTACCGCTGGTAAAGTGTGTCGTAAATGTTGAGACAACGGAATCAATATCAGCTTCACTTTCTGTTTCTATCACTGCTCTAGCCCAAACAACCGTAGCGTTATCAGCTGGTCGCCAGTTACCATCCGCGTCGCCAATCATTCTTTGGGGTTTTGCTTCTTCAGCAGTTTTAGGCTCTATGACAGGTGCAAAAAATGAATCTTCCATATTGAATGAAGTGGTTGAATCCCAGGTTGGCTGAAGAAGTGTTTGTACTGTTAATAGATTACAGAGGCTGAATATCTATTCATAGTATATTCGCCTTCCTGTGAAATAGGTATTCCTGAAGCGGCTTCAATGAATTGCTCATCTGTAAAACAACGCGCTATAAGCAGTTCAAGATTTACATTCAAAACTCCACCATACGCTTGATCTTGCACCTAATAAATGCTAGATT
>JBBTWW010000076.1:11577-15646 GCA_038062595.1 Patescibacteria group bacterium
ACAGTTCCAAAAATATCAAAGGTTATGCAAAAAAAGCATATTGGCGAATCCGTAGCAATTGTTGGCGGTAAAATTGTAGCCTTTGGCAAAGACTCTATGGAGGCAGAAGTAATGGCAGTAAAAAAAGGTTTCAAATCAGAAGATGTTATGACGACTTACATAATGGGAGCTAAATGTTATGCGCTGTAAATTCCCGTATTTTGAGGATAGACCACACGTTCCAGTGAAAATCGAGTACAGAGGTAGGGTTGTTAGATTTCTGCCATTGCTGGATAGTGGTGCTGATTTTTCTGTATTTCACAAAGCAGACGCATTGAGAATTGGATTAAACTGGAGTAAAGGTGAAAAAATTGACCTGGAGAATGCCGATGGAACATCTTTCAAGGCAAGGCAATTCAATCTAAATTTGTATTTTGAAAACTATAAATTAAAAGCGCGCATTTGTTTTGTTGATAGCAAAAAAGTGTCCATGCCATTGCTTGGCAGAAGAGATATATTCAAACATTTCAAGATTACTATTAATGAAGATGGACGTTATGTAGAACTGCAAACCGGTTCTTGAACTTTCGAAAAACGAACCAGTCTATCTCCTTTTCGCTTTATTTTTGGCTGATTTTTTAACTTCTATTTTCGCACTTTTTGCCGAAGTGGATGCATTATTTTTCTTGTCGTGAAAGTGATAAGATCCGTATTCGTATCCCCATTTTTCACAGTTTGTCCTGCAATGGTGGCCGCCTTTTGAGTCTGTACGACCGGGGTGAGCAAAAGCGGCGCCAGACGGCACACCAAGAGCAATAATTATGAAAAATGCGATAATTTTTTTCATACTAATTCATTGTTAACCCAATGACTATTGCAAACGAAAGCACTACGGAAGCGAGTATTATGGCCATTCCGAGATTTCCTTTTTTAATCTCCTCCCACTCGTCTAAGGGGGTTAGCCAGTCATAAATCTTTAATCCTATTCCTAAAGCAACGGCCATCGATATCGCTCCAGTTAACGCCCAACCAATTGTGATGAGGTACTCTTGTATGATTTCCATATCAGTATTAGACCATATTAAACCAGGACTTGCAATGCACAGTATGCAAATTGGAATTTAGGGTAGCACTGAAGCGTGATAAGTACGGAGAGGTTGTTGAGCGTTGGTGCGCCCCGTCCCGACGTTTCCGCCGGGACGGGGCGCCCCCTCAGGTCATCGCTGACCACCTCCGCCGCCGGCGCCCGGATTGGGACCGGAACGACGAATGTTCTCGCGGCGCCGGCGCTTTTCGCCACCGCCGCGCTGGTGCCGCCCCTTCCCCTTCACCGTTCCAGGTGCGGGACGCTTCCTCGATCCGTTAGGTCCCGGCAAGGGACCTCCTTTGTTCAGTGCTACCCTATTGTTTGTGGCCAACCGCGGCCACTCGCAAGAGAGCAACGGTTATCTGCCAACATGGAATATATACTATATACCAAACCTGTCAATAGCGCCGTATAGGTGATAATCTATATTTTTTGCAATTTGACAGGCAGTATTTCTGACTGTGGAGCGGTGTGTCCGGGCACAGATTTCTAGGGAATTTTTGGCTTAAATAAGCCATTGCTATTCGAAATTCCGTACACTAAACAATGGCTGTTGTATAAAAAATTTGATCGACCTTTAATTCTTAATTATTACTGGTACTGATATGATTGTCCCATGCGACGAGTAGGCATAATTGGTGGCGGGGCGGCTGGAATGATAGCCGCGGCGAGTATAGTGGAGCAGTCTGGCGGACCTGATACAGAAGTCATTCTTTTTGAAAAGAATAAATATCTGGGCGCAAAGGTCATAATCTCAGGCGGCGGACGGTGCAATGTGACGACAGGAATCTCAGATGTACGCGAGCTGATTGCAAACTATCCGCGCGGCGGAAAAGATCTGATGACCGCCATGTATCACTTCCCTCCTCCGTCCGTGATGGAGTGGTTTGAAAATCATGGAGTGCCGCTGAAAACAGAGGAGGATATGCGGGTTTTTCCAAAATCCGACAACGGAAAAGATGTAGTGGGCGCGCTTGAAAAAGTACTGCGCGACGGAAAAGTTGAGATACTGCTAGACACACCCATAACTGATGTTCGTAAAAATGGCTCCGGTTTTGTGATATGCGACAAGTCTGGAAAAGAACTGGAAGTTGACGTGCTGATCCTGACAACCGGAGGCAACGCGTACAATCACACCGGAAGCACCGGTGACGGCTACACTTTTGCAAAAAACCTGGGACACACAATCACCCCGCTCGGGCCTTCGCTGAACTCTTTTGTGACATCGACAAAATACAATCTTGCCGGCCTGTCTTTTGAAAAAGTGGCTATGGTACTCACGTCTGCGGATGGCAAACGACGGTTTGAGCGCACAGGACCATTTGTATTCACACACCACGGCGTGTCGGGACCGGCCATTTTTGCACTGTCGAGTTATGCGGCATTTGAGAGGATTGATAAGGACCATACACTCACGCTCGAGATTAATTTATTCCCTGAGAAAAATCACGAGGCGATGCGAAAGTCGCTCGATGAGCTGATAGAAAAAAACTCAAGAAAAACCGTCATTAACTTTCTCGATGTTCTCCTCCCGCACTCTCTGTGTCCGGTGGTCGTAGATATGATAAAAATTCAAGCGGATACTCAAACTGCCCAGCTGAATAAATCAGCGCGTGAATCCATATTGCACGCTCTGCAACACTTTACCCTCGCGGTGGTCGGCCGCGCCGCCGGAGATGAGTTCGTCACCGCCGGGGGGGTGCCGTTACATGAAGTGGACATGACAACCATGGAGTCAAAACTCTGTACGAATCTATATTTTGCCGGTGAGATACTCGATGTGGACGGCTTTACCGGTGGATTTAACCTCCAGGCCTCATGGGCCACCGGTAGATTGGCTGGAGAGAACTGCTCTTGACCATCAGGTTATATATATGATAGACTATATATCAAGACATATAATCAACCATATATGACAAAGATAATAACCACAACCCATGTTCAGCAAAAGATCGGCCAGCTATCAGAAGAGATAACTGAAACAAATTTCATAGTGACCAATCGCGGAGAGGGCAAGATCGTCATGCTTCCTTATTTTGACGGATGCGATGAAAACATAGATGACTACATGGAAGATTTTGAAATGGCAAAAAACAAAGAAGCCCTGGAAGCCCGCTATAAGGAGTCAATAAAGTCCGGAAAAAGCTCACTTGTGATATAAGCGTAATTTTTGAACCGTGGTTACATTTGCATTCACACAAAAAGCAAAGAAAGTTTTTTATAAACTTCCGCAAACAATCCAGGAGAGAGTATTGGAGAAATTAAAAGAGCTCAAAAATAATGATGATATCCTTTCTGTCGTTAAACGGTTATCGGATTTCAAATACGCAACACATCGCCTCAGAATAGGAATGTACCGATTGATTCTACAACTAAAAGAACATACTTCCGACTACGTTGAGTTTTGGATAGTTGATATCGGGCATCGCAAAGATATTTATAAATAATTCCAATGACACATTCACGCAAACAAGAACGACTTGGCGAGATGCTGCTAATCGGCGAGACGATACTCTTCTCACTCTTTCCGGTAATAGGTGTAAAGACGGTAAAGGTCATGCCGCCACTGCTTTTTGCCGCCAGTGTAACGATGCTGTCGGGAGTGATCCTGCTGGCATATGTTTTTTATAAAAAAGAATTTTTTACAGCATTCAAAAAAGGGGTACTGATAAAGCTCATGGGCGTTGTCACTTTTAACATGGTTATCGCGGCGAGTCTGATATTTTGGGGCATGAGCAAGACTTCCGCGATCAGCACATCGATTATGCTCCAGATGGAGATCATATTTACTCTCATCATCAGCAGTATTTTTCTGGGAGAAAAACTAAATCGCTACAAAGTAATCGGCGCACTTATCATATTTTTCGGTGCGGCAGGCGCGGTTTTTGACGGAACATCGTTTGTATTCAACAGTGGTGACCTGCTCATAATTGCCGGAACGATCTTTTACCCATTTGGAAATCACTGTGCAAAGCTCTGCTTTAACCACATATCTCCGGTCAC
>JBBTWW010000077.1:0-6526 GCA_038062595.1 Patescibacteria group bacterium
GTCTTTTTTTATCTTATCGATATCTCCAATCGTTCCTATTTCCAGAGCCTCACCGTATCGTGCTATTACCTCGGCGCGCTTAAAGTCCGCCATGTGTGCAAATCGCTCGCTAAGCAGTTTGCCATTTCCATTTAATGCCGACTTCACATTTTCTAACCGGGAAGGGAAGATGTAAAACGCTCTGTCGCGAAATAACGTCTCCAGGCGATCCGTCATGCGCATCTCTGTATTTTCCACCCTATCAACAAGCGTGTTGAACGCTCTGTGATAACGCTCATCCTGCGCCGCCTTTTCCATGAGGCGATCTATGAGGTTGTCTGAGCCCTCGAGCTTGACTGCGTCGAGTAAGCCTTTGAGCTTCAATGGAAGATCTGCGATGTTTCCTACGCGATCGACACTCTGCGTTGTCTTCAGTCCCCCAATATTCAGCGTCACATCTACCTTGCCTGTCGATGTGTTTTCATTTACTCCCTGGACTGTGACCGGAATATCGGTAAGTACCGGATAAGCACTTATCACTGCCGCCGCTATCTGCGAGTTGCGCAGTGTCTCGTCCAGTTTTTCAAAACTCTCAACTGCATAACCGTCGACTTTGAATACGGCGAGCATCTCTCCTTGTTCCACTACCACATCTTTTGTCCCTCCGGGGATACCAAGTGGAGCAAAACCATTCATGGTAAATCCAGGTATTTTCCAGTGCGAGCCATCCCAGATGAGAGCATTTTTCTCAAGTTTGTCTGCGCCTTTGACTGTTGATGCACCGATTAGCGACAGCATCTCGTTTTTAATTTTCTCTTTTAGTTGTTGTGCCGCCTCGGTATTCGCGGCGTTACCGTCAAAGACAATACCATTCAGTGAGTAGTGAGTGTCATCAATCTCTTTGTATGTCACTGATTTATTCATCAGCCATACTGCGTTCGACGTGATCTTTGTAATCTTGAGATCAGGATCGTTTTTTAGCGCCTGCTCGAGGACTTTTTGCTCGTCTTTATAAACACCAGATACCTCACGATACTTGTCGACACATGCGCTCCACCAACCTCTTCCTTTTTCTTTAAACAAGTTCCAGCCTTTTTTTGAAACATCAACGGTTTTCTTGGCTAGATCGATGGCATTATCCCTGATTGTTTTTGCGGCAACGGCGGCACCTGCGGCAACTTTGCTCGGTAAGCGCTCTTTATCATGCTTTTCTATCGCGGCCATTCTTTCCTCGACAGGAATATCTATCATTTCTTCAGTAACAACTTCCTCAAATGTCCACACACGATATCCTTCTGGGCCCTCGGTGTACTTGAGCTTCAGCGCATATAGGCCATAATCTGCATCTTCTTTCGTCTCCAATGCGCGTATGTCGAGCTCGCTGATTTTGTATCCGCGCTTTTCGGCTTCACCCAGGCGTACCATCTTGCGGAAATTCTTACCCGCACGTTTTACCAGTTTATCCACTACAATCCATGCTACTCCCACGTCACGGCCGTCTATGGTCTTCTTCGCACGGGCCATCGTACGTGCTTTGTCCGGGCCAAATCCCATGTCACGTAGCTGTCGTTCTGTAAAATTACGGCTATTTCTAACGTCGTATTGAGAGTATATGTCTATCACTTTTTCAACATTTTTGTCGCCAAATTCGAGCATGATCTTGCTGTCGTTTGGAGCGGTGAGCGCCTCTTCTTTTGTCTCTGCATCCAGTGCAAAAGTAAACCATGTAGATTTTTTCAATAAGTCAGTGCCGTCTTTTACATCCAGAAGTCCGAGTACGTCCTTCCCATCGTCACGCGCCATGCTGACCAGCTCATTTGCTACAAATACCGCGGCGCCCCATCCAGCGGCACCGCCGACAGTGAGCGGACTTCCAAGTATTTTAGTATCACGCATGTTCCACAAAAGATTTGCGCCGATAACTGCCGCTGCGACGTACAGGACTTTCATCCCCGGCTCTGCGTTGTGAAAACGGTCCAGCACGTTCGATATACTGCCTTTTACTGTCTCGGAAAGTTTGCCGCCATACTCCATCTCCTTGTGTCGCGCTTCGCGTGCGACATGTAGTTGTGTATCGCGTTCGTTAATTCGTCTCATGATTGTGCCAAGGAGATCCAGGCTTTTTAAAAACGCGGGATTAGCCTCTGCGGTATCGCCTTTTTCGATCATTGGATTTCTCAGACCGTCTATGAATTTTTTCTTTCCCGGACCTTTTGGAAATGCTTCTTCAATAAAATCCGCGGCTGCGCCCGGGTTCAAGCGCCACTCGGCTATGTAGTCCTCCATTTTGCCCAGCTCACTGCGATCGCGGAGTTCTTTGGTTACATACGTCATGAAGTACTCAGTATTCAGCTGTAAAAAACGATCGTAATCTTTTGCCTCGCCAATGGACTCCAGTTTCTCAAGTTCCTCCGGGGTTTGATACCTCTCTCCATCCCAAAGTACGGCACCGGTCTTACGATCAACCTGGCCGTCTTCGAGTTCGGCTTCACCCTCTGTCTCTTCCTCAGTTCTTCCGCCTTCTACAGTGTCTTCCTTCATTTGTTCATACACCAGACGGGAGACATCATAATTCGGATCCCTTAACCTGTGCAGTAAGCAGTACAGCTCCATATGTTTTTGTTTTTTTAAATCTATTAAGTATATCAAAAAATCACCCAGTCTTCAAGGGGGCTTTGGCTATAACAGGTTGGCCCTACCTGATCGCTATGGTCTCCATGATCTACGGAGCAGGTCTGGAAGACGAACAACGGCCGCGTCAAGTACGGCGGTACCAACGCCGCGTGCAACTGCCCCGACTGCATCCATACTGAAACCATCAGGACGTTCCAGTGACCTGAAGAAATCGGCGGCATTAGAGGGGTCTGTAATGCATGAACGCCGTACATCGCCGTACTGTTTTGCACATGACGCAAAGACAAGCGGCGCATTCGCTCCGTGTATCAACTCTATGGCCACTGCTATCTTGAGCGCAAGATAATCTGCGACAACTGCCATGAATCGTTCGAGTTTTGCAGTGTCTTCCGGATGTAGTTTGTCGCACTCTTCGCTCATCTGCATCATGGCAATAAACTGTGTAACCTGATCTATGGTTAGGATTTGGAAAGCCAGTTCTATTTTGTTGCGTGGGCTATCGAGATTCACTCCTTTCAAAAAAGGAAATCGGTGTAGTACGAAATCCGGCTTTGTAATGCCAAGAGGATTACTAGGTGATCCCGAGTTGAATTTTCTATCGTCGGTGGCGATCAGAAAATATAATGCATTGCGAAGCGCATGTTTTGTCCGCTCTGCGTCATTTGCGACACCTTCAAGTTGAAGTTCTTTATCAACAATGTCGTACAGTGTCAGCGCTGGAAGACTGGGAATTTCCAACGGTTTCGGAGTAGTGTGCGCAATATTATTTTCATCCCATAACGCGTCTACCATTGCTTCTCCACGCCCTCCATCCTGCTCGAGCAGAAAGAGGTTGTATACGACCGTTATAGTTACGTTATCGGCAAAGTTGAGATCCGTGGCGGCATTTCCGGTGAGCATTTTTTGCACGCGTTGTCTGAAGGCCGAAGTAGCTGAAAGTGCACGAAAAGCCGCAACCGCCTGCGCGAGACACGGCCTCAAGCGTTCGGCGCGCATCATATCAATAGAGTGTGTAGTGAAGCCGAGAGGGCTATCCGGTAATGGCATAATTGAATTTTAACTAAGGTGGCACTGTGCCCAAAAATCGCCTTCCTGTCAAGCTTGTAATATGGTAGGGTACCTCCGTACCTTTTTTATACTTAAATTTAAAAGCATGAAAGTTGAGGTAAAAAAACTGCCGAAATCAGAAGTGTCTCTTACCATAGAGGTCGACGAAGACTCTCTAGCCAAGTACCGTACCAAGGCGGCTGAGGAGCTTAGTAAATCCATGCAGGTACCTGGCTTTCGCGCAGGTCACGCGCCCGCTTATGTCGTCGAAGGAGAGATTGGAAAGGAGCGGTTTTTGCAGGCGGTATTACAAGTCGCCCTGCCGCGATCATACACACGGGCTGTCAAAGACGAGAAAATCCTGGTCATTACGCGACCTAATATCACGATAATATCAGAATCCCCATTGAAGTATGAGGCACGTGTTGCAGTGATGCCGGAAGTGTCGATTCCTGGCTACGAGAAGCCATCATTGAAAAAATCAGAAATTAAAATAGTGGATGGTGAAGTTGATGAAGTTTTAAAAGAAATGCAAAAAGCGCGAGCATCATACAAGAAAAAAGAAACGCAGGCTGAGAAAGGGGATCGTGTAGAAGTTGATTTTGAAGGTTTTGATGAAAAAGGTGTGAGCCTGGAAAACACCAAGAGCAAAAATCATCCGCTTGTTATTGGCGAAAACACGCTCATACCTGGATTTGAAGAACAGCTTGTTGGAATGAAAACAGGCGACAAAAAAGAATTCACCGTGACATTTCCAAAAGACTACCACCACAAGCCATTTCAAAACAAACCGGTGGTTTTTCACGTCACTATTAATAATATCGAAGAGGTAAACTTGCCGCATATAGATGAGGCATTTGTAGAGATGGTCTTGGGGGAAAAGAAGTCACTGGATGAGTTTAAAGGGCTTTTACGCAAGGACATAGAGACTCAGAAACACTCTGAGAATCGCAAAAAACAGGAAGACGAGCTAATTGCTTACTGGATAAAAAAGGCAAAAGTCGAGATACCACCATTGCTTCTGGAAGAAGAGGTCGAGCACCTCATGGAGCAGATGAAAGGTGAGATGGAGAAAAAAGGTGTGCCTTGGGCTCAATTCGAGGAGCATCTGAAGAATGAAAAACGCGATTTGAAAAAAGAGCAGGAAGAAGAAGCTCAAAAACGTATAATGGTTAGATTTGTTATAAAATACGTCGTTGAAAAAGAAAAACTTGAAGTTTCTGAAGCTGATGTCGATGCGGAAGTAGAAAAACTTCTGCAAAGATATCCTGCTGAATACACCAAGCAGGTAACGGAGCGCTTTGTAAAAGGCGGAACAGCGTATTTGAACTTAAAAAACCAGATACTGCTGGAAAGGCTATTCGAGAAGTTTCTTCCTTCTGCCGCGTAGTCAGTCTTAAATGAGAGATTGTGAATAAAGCTTTTATGTTGTATACTTATACAAGCCTTTAATTTTGCATATGAAATTATTTTTTCTGGTAGGTTCTGTTATTTCTACAGTCCTTATACTGATCGTCGGATTCCAGAACTTTGGCTCCACTATCAATGACTTCTATATATTTTTCGTGCCTGTTGATCTTAATCCGAGCTTGATAGTCTTCGGGCTTGCATTTCTTGGTATGCTTGCCGGTGGATTCTACTTTGGATTCATGTCCAGCTTGATGAAAGACGAAGAAGAACCGGGTGGATCGATGGAGGCTTAAGCCTGTAAATTTTAAACCGCAACAAAGCTCACGTGTGTGTCAAGAAATTGTGAGTATTTTTTGTATGCGACACCTTGACGGTTGATTACAATTTTTATACATTGTAGACCCTCTGAACAATTTTTTTATTAAATTGTCTCGCAAAAAATGCTCAAGCAACTCTTTACTTCAAACACGCGCATAAAATTACTCTCAATATTCCTACTGAACCCGGAGGGAGAGTTTTTTATCCGTGAACTAACCAGAAAACTGGATGAGCAGATCAACTCCATAAGGAGAGAGCTTGGTAACCTAAAGAAGATTGGACTGCTCCGAAGTCGAATGAAAAATCGTAAAAAATACTACGTAGTGAATAAAAATTTTATACTATTTAATGAATTAAAAGGTATATTCATTAAGGCGGCTGGAAATTCTGATGACATTATAAAAAAGATCACAAAACTTGGTAACGTCGACTTGTTAGTGCTTTCCGGGTTGTTTGTAGATAAGAAGAGCCCTGCCGACATACTTGTCGTTGGTAATGTGGATAACGATGATCTACAGAACATGCTCAATGCAGAGGTTCGTACCCATAGGCCTGTTACATTTAGCGTACTGAGCAAGCAAGACTTTGTGTACCGATGGAACATGAGGGATAAGTTTGTGAGAGATATAGTGACAGATTCGTCAAACATTATCGGAGTGAATAAGATGGAGGGCCAACTGGAGTAGACTAGAAGCAACCAGATAAATATTCTCTTGATTTTATACCTAAGGATCAATATAGTTCTCGAAGGTAGTTTTAACCGTAAATAATATTTATGTCTCAACAATTGATCCGTGAGTTCGAAAATAAGTCCCATAAGCTGAAGAAGATGCCGGAGCTCAAGAGTGGCTATACTGTACGCGTACACCAGCGTGTTAAAGAAGGCGCCAAAGAGCGTGTGCAGATATTTGAAGGACTGGTTATGAAGGTGGGCTCAGGTAGCGGAGTCGGTAAGACATTTACAGTACGCAAGATAGTCTCCGGCGTTGGAGTGGAGAAGACTTTCCCATTTCACACTCCGACTCTTGTAAAGCTGGAGATAGTCCGGAAGTCAAAGGTACGACGCGCACGCCTCTTCTACATGCGTGAATTGAGCGGCAAGGGCACCAAACTCTATCAGCTGACTGGTTCTGCAGGT
>JBBTWW010000078.1:0-1858 GCA_038062595.1 Patescibacteria group bacterium
AATGCGAATAGCGAACATTCACGGCATGGATTTTTCAAGGGAAAAATCATTATTGACGGCAAGGTAATGCCGGAAACGCTGATGGAAATTGTTAAGTCCACTCTTGCAGCTAATCCAAGGAATAGCGAGCTGGCGTTTTGCGACAATTCCAGCGTTATAAAGGGAAATATGATTGAAACAATTATTCCAATCCATCCAGGGAAAGCGTCTGCTTTTAGGAAAGGAAAATTTGTTTATCATATTCTTTTTACCGCTGAAACTCACAATTTTCCTTCAGGAGTTGCCCCTTTTCCCGGCGCGGAAACCGGAACCGGCGGAAGAATTAGAGATGTGCAGGCGACTGGCAAGGGAGGATTAGTTGTTGCGGGAACAGTTGGGTACTGCGTGGGAAATCTTCGTATTCCAGAATATGAATTGCCCTGGGAAAATTCCGAAGAAACGCATCCCGATGAACTGGCGAGACCGCTGGAGATTGAAATCCAGGCATCAAACGGCGCTTCTGACTACGGAAACAAATTCGGCGAACCGGTGATTCAGGGATTTACGAGATCTTTTGATATGCGGATTCCTAACGGAGAGAGGCGCGCCTGGCTGAAGCCGATTATGTTTACCGGCGGAGTAGGCCAGATTGACAGCCGCCATCTAAAAAAAGATGAAGCCAGAAAAGGAATGCTGATTGTCCAAATCGGCGGTCCCGCGTATCGGATCGGCATGGGAGGCGGAGCCGCGTCCAGTTTAATTCAAGGCGAAAACATTAAGGGTTTGGATTTTGACGCCGTTCAACGCGGCGACGCGGAAATGGAACAGAAAATGAACCGCGTGATCCGGGCTTGCGTTGAAATGGGAGATAAAAATCCCATTGTCAGCATCCATGACCAAGGCGCTGGAGGACCGGCTAATGTGTTGAAAGAGCTGGTGGAGAAATCTGGAGGGAAAATAAATATCCGGAAAATAAAAAGCGGCGACCCGACATTGTCTGTGCTGGAGATTTGGGTGGCTGAATACCAGGAACGCAACGGGCTTCTCGTTGAATCCGGCAGGATTGAAGAGTTTAAGCTGATATGCGAGCGAGAAAAAATGAATTGTGAAATTCTGGGAGAAGTGACGGGCGACGGAATTTTTACGGTTTATGACGAACAGGATGATTCAACCCACGTGCATCTTCATCTCGCGGACGTGTTGGGCAATATGCCGCAAAAAACTTTCACTGACACTTGCATTCCGCCTGTTTTAAAACCATTAAAACTGCCGGAAAATCTGACAGTGCGCGAAGCGCTGAAAAGAGTTCTTCGTAATGTAGCGGTTGGCTCAAAAAGATTTTTCACTAACAAAGTTGACAGAAGTGTTACCGGACTGATTGCGCGGCAGCAGTGTTGCGGTCCGCTTCATCTTACGGTCTCGGATGTCGCGGTTATTTCCCAAAGTCATTTTCCGAACGCAGAAGGAAAATACACCGGCGCGGCTATATCCATTGGGGAACAGCCGATAAAAATGCTGGTTAATCCGGAAGCGGGAGCGAGGATGGCGGTGGCGGAAGCGGTTCTTAATATGTCAGGCGCGAAAATCACCGCGCTTGAAGACATTAAGTGTTCGGCAAACTGGATGTGGGCGGCAAAACTTCCCGGAGAAGCGGCTAAAATTTATGACGCCGCTTGCGCCGCGCGAGATCTGATGAAAAAAATCGGCATCGCGATTGACGGAGGCAAGGACTCGCTTTCTATGGCGGCTAAAGTTGGCGATGAGATTATTAAAGCGCCGGGACAGTTAGTCGTCTCCGCTTACTGCACTATGGATGACATTACGAAAGTCATCACCCCGAATATTAAACGGCCGGGATCAAGCAGGTTGCTGTACATTG
>JBBTWW010000079.1:0-6351 GCA_038062595.1 Patescibacteria group bacterium
CGGGACTTGGACTCGAACCAAGATACCATCCTCCAGAGGGATGTGTCCTACCATTAGACGATCCCGGAACATCGCGTTGTATTATAACACGATTTTTTTATCCGATCACTGCATGCGATATTTCATCAACTTTTTGCAGAAAATTTGATATATCCAGGATGCGGCGGTGCTCTGTTTTCGGATCAAACATATGCTCATTGTGAACTGCGTCCGGCTGTTTCAGTACGCCAATTGCATTAAGAAAATCAACATCCTGCATCTCAACCGTGTTTTCTACATTCACTCTGCCGGAGATGCCGCACGCGCGTCCGTCGGCTAAGTATCTCGTAACTGTCTTTTGTTTACCCTTTTCTTCAAAAACACGTTTTGTCCCGTCACGCATGAGCAGTGTCGTGTCGTTGGCGGATTTATCCTCAGGCACGCCCTGCCCGACCTCAATTGAAATCAATGTGCCATTTGGTATTCGCGCCTCGACTATTACTACATTTTCTCCAACTTCTTTGGCCTCAAGAATACTAACATCATCGAGAGTTAGATTGTGTTGTCTCAGTACGTACTGGAGCTCGGTGGCGCAGTGAGGCATGAGATTCCATATTGCACTGCCGTACTTATCGGCTCCGCTTCTGAATTTTCTACGTATGCTGATTTTTTGTAGTGAATCGAGATCGGATGTTCCATCACGAATGAATCTTTTCCACATTGGTGAAAATCTAGTCTGGCCTGTCATAAAAAGTTGCACGTTCTTATCTTCCGCAGTATGTATTATCGCCTCCGTTTCGGCATGAGATGTTGCAATCGGTTTTTCCGCCAATATTGCCAGCGCACGTGCGCGCACGACATCTCCCATAGCGATTATCGAGTCGGATGTTAGTATACGCAAAAGAGCCTCCGCACTCACGTCAGGTAATACGCTAACCACTGCAAAATCCAGATCTTCGGCGATGGCATCTGCTACTCTTCCGCGCGCCATCACGCGTACGTTATTGGTCTGCCAGTAGGCACGGCTTGACTCGCTGGAAGTCGAGACGGCTATAGGTGGTTTTCCGAGTATTCTCAGGAACGTCTCTCCGTGTACCCGCCCAAACCGCCCGCCACCCTCTATGACATATTTGACGTCTGTGTTGCCCATAAGGAGGGCAGGGTAGCAATTAACTGCAGATATGTCAAAGAAAGAGCCGTCACTCGCAAATCCATCGGCTACTATCCGAAAAGCCAATCTAAAACTTTATCAATTTTTCCACGGATGTTCAGTACCCAAACTTCTCATATCTCTATTATACCTGAAAAAATTAATACGTCAAGATGCTGTAACTTCACTTTGTGCCCTTCAGAACCCGTTTTTTTGCCTGGGCAAATTCCAAAGCGGATGCCAACCAGTCGAGCTTTGACTCAGGTGATGACGCTTTGCATCTTTTTAGATAGTCATCCTGTTTTTTGTCGCACATTTTATTCATTGGCTTTCAATTGTAATAGCGCTTTTATATCAAGCAGATCCTTATCCCTTCTAGCCTTTTTCTTCATCTTTATCAAGTCGTCTATGCTTATCACCGGGGCCTTGATATCCCAGATTTTTATGAATGATTTTCTTTTGTAAAAGTTTTTAAAATCAATTGAATTCTCAACCAGAATATCTATATCCAACTGCGGACTGCTTTTTGATATGAAAGTATATGCAGTCATGTTTTTTTCTTTAAGCCATTTTTTAACTTGTTGTGTGTCGTGCAAAGACTTCAGGGTTATAGGCAATCGTTCTATATATCCCATTTGATGCATAAGTTTTTCCATTGCATCCAGATTTTCCTGATCCAGTGAAATCAAAATATCTATATCGCCCGTGAAACGCGAATATCCGTAGAGATTGACAGCGACACCTCCAACGATAAGATATTTTATTTTCTTCCTATCAAAGGCCTTGAAAATCTTTTGATATGGATTAAGCATGCGTTAATTATAACAAAACGTTATGGCTACAGTTTGCGCACCTTGCCGCCACCGACGACCTCCATGAATGGGACGGAGTAGAGTACGATGTGTGTAAATCCTGATGTGTCTACGTCTGTGCTGATTTCAAAGCTCTGATTTTCTTTTATGCTTTGTAGCAGGCCGAGGTCTACACTCGTTCCGTTAACGCCCGCCTCCGTGCTGAGGTATACATGTACGGCAGGTAATGCTTCGATGGAGAATGAACTCTCCAGTACGAGATAGCTTACGTCATTTTTTGAGACAATTCCCGCCTGTCCGGAGACTTTGTAATTGTCACTCGCTAGATCAGCTATGCCGGAGATAACCCCGCCATCGAGCAAGTTGTTAAATTGTAGATTGGCGCTTTTTACTTCTTTCTCGGAAAAAATCTGGGCCGGATACTCCTCGACAGCTTCCGCCATCGCTGTTTTTTTCTCCTCTAGGGTCATGGCAGAGGCGCCCTGCTCGGGAATGAACTGACTGTAAGCTTCTAGCGGCGGCTGACCTCCTCCGCAGGAAGAAAGAGTGATTGCAAGGAGTAGGAAAGCTGAGGCGGTGAGCGCTTTTTTTACTGTATTTTTCATATATGAGGGGTTACAATGTAGGGGCTTTACTCTACCGAACTTTTAAATGAAAATCAACTACCCGGCAAAGGCCAAGAAAGGCACCTATCGCAACTTGCAAAAGGGTGTGCGTGCCCTCAAGACGCCGCAAATAGACACGTGGGAAAATGAATATCCGGACAAAGATTACTGGATCGAGTTCACTATTAACGAGTTCACATGCATATGCCCAAAGACCGGCCTGCCGGATTTTGCCGAGTTTCGCATACGTTACGTTCCAGACAAGGAGTGCGTCGAGCTCAAGTCATTCAAAGAGTACTTTATGTTTTATCGCGACGTCGGAGTCTTTCATGAACACGTGACAAATAGGATTCTCGAAGACTTCGTAAAAGCATGTCGTCCGCGCAAGGCGGAGATCACTAGCGAGTTCAATATTCGTGGCGGTATCAAGACGAGAGTATCCGCATCATATTGTCGTGCGGGTTGTGACGTAGATCCATATTGTCCGGTTCTGTAATCTTCCTACGCTTATGCAGAACGATAATACACTTCCAGTTGATATAGTTGCTCTAGTAGAGGAAGAGGCCAGCCACAGCCCGATCGTCATGTTGCACCATCGTGAGAGCGATCGTGTTTTGCCGATATGGATTGGTGAGGGTGAGGCGCGCGCTATTGCGATAGCGCTCGGCCGTGTGGCCACGCCGCGTCCGCTCACGCACAGCTTTTTGCTCTCTGCGATCCAATCTCTCGGTGGTGTTCTGACTAGAGTTACAATAGATCGCATTGAGCAAAATACATATTTTGCCACCGCGCATGTACAGCAGGGCGCCGAGAGATATATTGCAATAGACTCGCGTCCAAGCGACGCTATCGCACTTGCTATTACAGGTGGTATTCCTATTTTTGTGGCGAAAGAAGTTTTTGAAAAGGCCGGTCAGCCGAATCCGTTTCCGCAAATTCCAAACGCCCAGTCAGCGACGCCGGAAGATCGTATGCCGCGCGCGCCGCGCAAGATAGAGCTCTCACGGGAAGATATAGAGCGTATGGCAGATGTACTAAAGGCGGCACAGCAACGAGAACAAAAAGCATAATAAAAAACCCCGCTCTGTATCTCATGCGAACGGGGTTAAGGAACGTGAAGCCGGCTTGCACACATAATGTGCAATTATTCAGCGACTTCTTCGGTAGCTGCTGCGCCGGTGTCTGTTACACCTGCGTCTACAGCTCCTTCTTCTGTTGCTGGAGTCTGAGTGCATGCTGCAAAGAGCACCACAGAAAATCCGAGCAACGCGAGCATTTGGAGTCTTTTCATATGGAAAAGAAAGGTTAAAGAAATATTCTCTTGAGGAATTGTACAGATATCTGCGAAATAATCCACGTTTTTTGAGATGTATTTCTTGTTTTTATCGCGTTTATATTGTCAAATATAGCTTTTCTTCTTAAGAAAAACGTATCCAGCCACGCCACTTAGACCCAAAATAATGGCAATTGTAACCAAAAACCACGGTCGCTTCGAATCGGCTTCTGCTGGTAGTTTTCCGGGCGTTACCTGCAGAATTTCACGTAGTATTATCGTATTATCGCTCTCACGCTGTGCTAGTACCTGGACGTCGGCTCCCTCAGGTAAGGCCAAAGGCGCCAGTGCGGGATCGAGAACTTCTTCTGTAAAATGTATCTGCGTAGAGCTAAGATCAGATGAAGACAGCGTAAGTGACATTTCTTGCGGCGCCATGTTTTTTACCTTGCCCTCGATGGTTTCAAATACAGGATTTGCAGTTCCAGGCGTAGGTGAAGACGTCCAGCGCCACTCGCGTAGATCGCTCTTGCCGCTTGCAGTAGTTACATTTTTCACGTTTATGATGGCAAAAGCCATGTCTTTGCCGGCCTTCTCATAAGCTATGTCATCTATAAGCGTCTCGCCAAAATCAAAAAGCCGTACTGCATCGCTACTGTTATTCAGGGCCAGTTTCGACTCGCCGCGCGTGATAATCAGGTGTTCGCCTGGCGTTATTGAATACGTATCAGGGAAAACATATGGTTTACTGCCGCCCTCGTCGTCGTCCAGACGCCAGTTGCCAAGACTTACAGTGTACTCACCCATATTTAATAGCTCGATCCACTCGTCGGATGCACTGCCGCCCGGGCTTGGGAAGATTTCCGATATGATGATGTCATCGCTAAGGTCGCCGTCCATGTACGCACCAGGTTTTTTCTTGTCGGAAATTTTTTCATCGATTACGCTTGCTTGAAATACAAGCGGCACTTTTTTGCCATCGAGTACGATGGTTCCTGGACACATTGGTATTGGTTCCTGTGGGGCTGGAGCTGGAGCTGGAGCTGGAGCTGGAGGAGGTGGAGGGGTTGTGATTGGTGGAGTTTCTTTGCATGCCGTTTTGTTGTCGTCTGTCGTTTGCTTCTGCAGTGCGTTGATCGCAATCGAACTCTCGCTCACGGCACCAATGGCGTCCTCTACGCGAAGTGAAAGTTGATAAGTGCCCGGTTGTAAATATGTGTGCGCTGGCGGATTTTCTTTTTCATATATAGTTCCATCTCCAAAGTCCCAGAAAAATGTGATCGCGTCGCCATCGGGGTCATATGAGCTACCGGCGGTTACGTTGATTGAGAGCGGGGCCTCACCGAGAGTTTCAGTACCGGATTGCTGTTCTATTATTACGATTGGCGGATTATTTCTGATTTCATTTAGTGAGCCTTTTGTAGAGCGGGGGAGTACCACCCAATCTTCGCGAGTATTAGTGTCTTCGCTACCTGTGCGCCCTATGGTTTTATTACTCCCGATATCGTCGCTTCCAATACAGTCGAGCGGGTCTTCGGATATCCACCCGCCGACAGCCGCTAGCTCGCTCAGGTCTTTTTCCTCACTCTCCGTCACGTCATCTGCCATCCAGCACACGGCATCTACGACACTCCCGGCGGGCGTCCTCAAGACCACCTCTTCCGATGTTCCAGTGAGTTTTAAATTTTCAATAATCAAAAACTCGCCTGTATGTAGCACTGTTCCGGCCGGAATAGTGTAAAAAACTTTATCGTCAAAAAGTTCAAATCCTGCGAGGTCGTAACCGCCGCCGTTCATGTCATCTGTCATTAGTAACTCAATCCAGTCACCGGTGCTGTCTTTGAAGCTGATTTCGTAAAGCAAAAGCTGCGGCGGCGTGGCGGTAGCCACTGTTTCAACAGGAATTTCATCGGCAGTTTCATCAACAACGCCAACCGAATCGTCAATGACAACTTCCTCCACATCATCAGTTAAATCGCCAATGTCCGTTGTATCCGAGCCGTCGGTTCCGGCATCGTCGGCCACATCAATATCTTCAGTTGAACCGCCGGCGTCCGTTGTGTCGGTCTCGTCAGTTTGAAAAAATCTGCCACTTCCCATGGAGTGCGACTCGGGATTTTCTTCCCACGTCGCCTCGTCTATGCGTTCGATAGATTTATTATTCACGCTTGCTATATATGTACCGCGGTCGATGAAGTTGTCGGAGGAGTCCACTATGCCTATCTCTTCCCCCGCGAGATTTAGACTGCTCCAGCTGGAGTCGAACACAGTACCTGTAAAATCCGGATACTTTGCACGCCACTCGACAGGCTTGTTTACTATTACTGCATACTCACCCGCGTCGACCATGAAGTCACCGGAATAAATCTCGAGCCTGTGTCTAGTCCCATCTTCAAGAAAAGTAAAGCCGGTCATATCGATCGGTTCGGTACCTCTATTTACTATCTCCACCCACTCGGTGGCCGACGTCTCAAAGGACGCGACCTCGCTGATTAATATAGGCAGAGTTGAGTCCGCCTGCGCCTCCAGCGA
>JBBTWW010000080.1:0-2166 GCA_038062595.1 Patescibacteria group bacterium
ATCACGTCATCGGTCATGTCGCGCGGATGCGGCGAAGTCCAGCGCACGCGTTTCAAACCCAGCTTCTTTAATGTGTCGAGCCGCTCCAGAAGCTGTGTAAATGGCGTCTTTTTTAAACCAACGGCGTCGGATTTGCCGTACATAGTCGAGCCCTGGATGTGCTGGATAAATCCATCCGGATTCTCACGCGCATTGAGGCCAAATGAGTTTACATTTTGCCCAAGTAAAGTTACTTCCTTACAGCCATTTTCAACAAGCTTCTTACACTCGCTGTAAACTTCTTCGATCGAACGACTGCGTTCCCGCCCTCGCGTATAAGGCACAATGCAAAAAGCACAAAACTTGTCACAACCGCTCATGATAGGCACTAAGCCTTGAAAACGATTGGTGTATTTTGGATTTATCTTAAAATAACTGTCGAGGCTCCCCTCCTCACTTTCCTTTACTGAACCAAAATCAAGTTCCGGCTTTATCTGCTTTATTAGATCCGGAATCTGTGCGCTGTCGTCGATTCGAAAGACAAAATCCACCGGCTCGAGCCGCGTCAAACGATCGCGTACATCGGAAAGTCGTGTACTTGTTTTTCTAACCATGCATCCGGTTATGCTTACAACCAGGCGATTATTTTTCTTTTTCAAGCTTACCATATTACTCATCAACCCATATACTTTATCCTCAGCTTTTTGCTTGATCGAACATGTATTAAATACTACAAAATCCGCATCTTCAATTTTTTCGGTCGACAGATATCCAACATTTTCCAGCACAGCCGCCACGCGCTCCGAGTCGGAGTGATTCATCTGACAGCCAAATGTTTTAACGTGATACTTCAGCGCCATAGCGGCGTTATTGTCGCATGATTTTTTCTATAATTCCATCAAAAAATGCAGGATTTTTAAAATCAGCTTTTGTATGTCTCACAAAAGCCGGTGGGTCAGCATCATTTACATAATGTACAGGAATATTAGAGAGCCTAGTCTCTATCTCTACACGAGGGCTCGTACAACCCTCCAACACTCCTACACCCAAATTTCTCGCAATTTCTTCTCTAGTGACAACAGGCGGACTAACGTACTGTTCGTTAAACACATACGTAAATTCTATATCACCTAAAACCTCACCGGTTGATAAACTTATGCAACGAGTTACTGCAAAGTGTCCAGCTTCATCTGGATCAGGATACATCATGTGAATCTCTGCACGATCACCAAGTGTATGACCACAGTCTACAAGAACAATAAGGCCTTCATTTGGAAATTTAAACTCTTCCGTTTTATATTCTCTAGCACTTATCAGAGATGCTAGAGCTTTTAATTTTTGCAAAGCATTAACCGATATAGAACCATGCACTTTATCCGCATTTGAATGATCTATTCCATCAGTCATAGGAGCGATACTATATAATATTCTGCGCGAAGTCAAGTCTTCCAGTATTCAAAAAGAGCCCCTTCCAGATTACGGAGAGGCTCTTGTCTTTCCTGCTTTGTACCCAATCCTTTTGGTATAAAAAAGCGTTTTATTTTGTTTTTGTTTTTTAAACAAAGCAGAAAAATAATACGAACCTTTACTTTGACGGCCCCAATCAGCCGCGGTAAGATTCGTACGGTTTCTTATGCTTTGATTTCAATGGTCTTGTAAAACCCTATCTTCAGGGTTTCAAATCAATGTATTAGATAATCCTTCAAGACGCAAATTATTTTACTTTCCAGACCCTAGCTTTGTTTTCTAATGCAATGTACTCCTATTAAATCTCCCAGAATAAAAAAATATGACGACCTTTTGGAAATACTGAAAAAACTAATAAAAAAGCCGCACGATGGAGATATTTTGGTAATTGCTTCAAAAGTCGTGGCTCTCTCTCAAGGGCGAGTTATAAATCTGTCTGACATAGAGGCGGATAGATCATTTCGGGCAAAAAAAAGTCGTTATGGCATCGGCAGAGAGGATCCGCGATTCGTCGAACTAGTGAAGCGTGAGGCAGATGCTGTCATGCCTGGATCGATGTTACTTGCAATGAAAGATGGCGTACTGACTCCGGCGGCCGGTATAGATCTCTCGAATACAGAGAATGGCAGTGCCATATTATGGCCTATAAAAGCGGAAAAAGAGGCACAGCTCATACGCTCTTTTTTTATGAAAAAATTTCGGCTTCGTAAATTTGGCGTC
>JBBTWW010000081.1:0-7463 GCA_038062595.1 Patescibacteria group bacterium
CTGTGCCCAGGTTTTTAACAGTCACGACTGCTTCATGTGCGTTGGTATCAATCACACTGAGTATCGGATACTTAACCAGCCGTATCAAAAGGAAGAGTACTTCAAAAGAGTTCTGGAGACAACAGACGCGATGAAAAAAGATGGCACGTGGGGTAAGTGGTTTGCATCCGCATATCCAGAAGTGATTACGTACGGACTATAAAATCATCCTCTCTTATTATTCCTGTATACGCGCCAGGCCGCTCCGCTAGCGGCACGACGTGCTTTAGCTACTACCTCGCTTCGTACAATGCCAGCCGCCAGCAACACTCCATGGATTTGTGGAGAAAATCTATGCACGAAGGTATCAACTCCGCCTTTGTATCCCATCCTTGAGAGAACCTCATCCGCCCTACCTATCCCATCCATAGCCTTAAGCTTTTCGTAAAGTCTTGGCTTTATCCTTAAAGTCGCGACTCTTCTTTCTTCATCAGTCATTGCGGCAATAGCCTCAGGAGACACGTCGTCGTCAAATCCACAGCATGTCTCGCGAAACAACATACCGGTACCTTTTGTATCAATCAAAAATCCTCCAATAGCGTTCTCAACCTGTATTCTCTGATCTTGAGATACTGAACCGTTATACGCATTCAAAACCCTATTGGTCAAAAAACCTATCAATGCCAACTGTAGCTCTATCACAGCAGTCTCTGAATCAGACAGAGGATCTCTGTCGTGGTCATGCTGGCCATCTTCGTAGAACCCTGAATCGTGAATCATGGGAAAATTTAATATTTCCTATAATTCTACCAGAATATGTTGTATATATCAACCATTGTATACTGCAATTTCCTCAAAAACCCCCTCCATAAAATATCGCTTTGACACGGCATAAAAGTACACGTCCTCAAATAATGACGGGGATATTCTCCTAAGTCTATTCAGCACGCCAATAGCCGATCTGCTTCCGATGAGTGACAGGAGTACTTTTTTTCTGCCTTTTGGAACTTTATTCAGCTCCGGATATTTCTTTTCGATTACGTGAACACTGCGGCCTATAGATCTCATACGACGCTTGAAGTCGACCTCGGTCATAGGATGGTAGTGATAACCAACCGCGTATGGATTGTAGTGCAATTTGAAATTCTCATCTTTCTCAAGACGATAGCCGAGCTCTATGTCCTCCCAACCGTAGCCACCGAACCATGGATCAAACTTGTGATTAAGAAGTGTATTTCTTTTTAAGGAGATATTCGCGGTGTAAAAAAATCTGTAGTCGGCAAGCTTCTTTCCATCCAAAAGATCATACGCAAACTGATGTCCACCAAAACGACCGAGAATAGCGCCGCCGCGGGTCATGAAGCGCATGAGTGAAGTGATCGTGATCTCCGGGTGCCACTCTACAAGCCCAAGTACTCCTTCATTCTCCGCGGGGTTAAGATGATGCACGCGAAGGTGCTCCTTCAGGCAGTCTGGATCCGGAAAAACATCATCGCCCAAAAAAAGCACGATATCCCCACGCGCCTGCTCTACACCAAAGTTTCTGGCAACTCCCTGCCCCTGATTTTTTTGAAAAAAATACCTGAGATCGTATGGTGCATTTTTTGAAATCTGCTGAACCATCTGCTGGGTGTCGTCGTCGCTCCCGTCATCAACTACTATTACCTCGTACTGTCCCTTATCCATGTGCTGTGTGGATAATGACTGCAGGCAGCGGCGAAGAATTGCGGAGCGATTATAAGTCGGGATGACTACGGAAAGATTCATAAAAATTGCTATTTCTTAAGCATTGCCAGGAGGGCCGCCGCCGCCTCACGCCCTTTATTGGCAGATCCCCTCCCTGCGCGGCGGCGGGCCTGCGCGTAGGTATGGCACGTCAGAACGCCAAAGGAAACAGGCTTCCGGTACTCAATAGCTACACTCTGCAAACCGCTGGCAACGGCCTGTGCTATGTAATCATAGTGATCCGTCTCGCCTTTTATCAGACATCCAATAGTCACAATCCCGTCATATTTTTTCCTTGAAGAAAAAAGCTGTGCCGCCTTTACCGGTATCTCAAAGGCTCCAGGTACATGAAGAACATCAACGCCGGAAATTTTATTTTCCTTGAAAAAAGAAATAGCACCGTCGCGAAGCGGATGCGTGATCTCGGGATTGAACTCAGCTACGATTATCGCAATACGCATAGTCTCGATTTTTCAAATTAAACTCCTCTCGCGAAGCCACTCAAAGTCTGTTTCCTGCGATTTTTTTTGTACCAGTCTGTCCAGATAACGCGCTATCAGATCAACCTCTATATTAACTATGTCATTCTCGCGAAGCGATCCCAGATTCGTCTCTTTTTCAGTAATTGGGATAAGGCCAACCGAGAGGAAGTCTCCCGTAAGCTGCATTATCGTCAGACTCACACCGTTTATGGCAATCGAGCCTTTTAGTGAAAAAAATTTGGCCAGATCCGGGGGGAAAAGTATAGAAAGCGTAGTCCCCTGCTTTGTAGGAGATTTTTTCAAAACAGTGCCTATTCCATCCACGTGGCCGGTGACGAAGTGGCCGTCAAAACGACCGTTCACCTTTAGCGGTAGCTCCAGATTGACTCGGCTGGAGACGCGGAGTGAGCCCAGATTTGTGCGCTCGACCGTCTCGGGAATAACAGCGGCCTTGAAGGCAGTTGCAAAGATCTTGTCAACCGTAAGGCAGACGCCATTCACCGCAATCGAGTCGCCGTGCTTCAGCTCAGGGAGAAGAACTGGAGCCTGTATTGTCATAAGAACCTCACGTCCCGTGTGCTCTTTTTTCTGTATGACACCTATATCTGTAATGATTCCTGTAAACATGTATTCTTTAAAAATAAACCCATAACAGGGTATCCCTTTCCCAGTCAATGTCAACTCCCTCACCGAAACCTACTTCGAGAAAGAATACATTGACTTCATGAAGCGTTCATATTTTTTTCATAACTTTTTAAGAATTTTTTCAGGAATTTTTTAAAAAAATTTCATGTCCATGGTGTACCGTGTGGCTTATATTATTTTTTAACCTTTTATACGTATGGCCTCATCGCTAAATAGGGTGAGCCTGATCGGGAACCTCGCAGCGGCTCCCGAGAAGCGCTCTACCAAGGCAGGCAAGATCGTATGTTCATTTCCTCTTGCGGTGAACCGCAGGACAAAGCTTCCGGACGGACAGAAGGGTGAGTCTACCGACTATCACCGCATCACCGCCTGGGCAAAGCTCGGCGAAACGGCCGCGCAGTACTTTACCAAGGGCAAGCGTGTCATGGTTGAGGGATCACTGCGAAACCGTTCGTACGAGGACAAGGAGGGCAAGAAGCGCTATGCCACCGAGGTCGTTATGAGTAACTTTTACTTCATGGACGGCAAGGCAAAATCTGCCGAAAAAGCCACGGCATAAAGTAAAAGTGTCGCATCGGAGGGGGGGTGCGCTTGGATTTTTCTACCGTTCGGTTAGAATGAGGCCATGCGCACCCTGCGGCAAATCAAAAATCTAAAAGGCAAGCGTGTTCTACTGCGCGTTGATTTTAATGTACCGCTGGAAAAAGGGCGCGTTACAGACGACACGCGAATACGCGAGTCTCTCCCCACGATCAAGTATCTGATGCGCAAAGGGGCTATTGTAATTGCTGTCTCACACCTGGGTCGACCAGAGGGTGAGTATGACAAAGGATATGTGATGGACCCGGTCGCAAGAAAACTGCAAAAACTTCTTGGTAAAAAAGTTATAAAATTAGATGACTGTGTCGGCCCAAAAGTCGAAAAAGCGATTTTAAAAGCCAAGCCTGGCTCTGTGTTTTTACTTGAAAACGTCCGTTTTCATCCTGGCGAGATGAAAAATAATAAATCTTTTTCCAAAGCGCTTGCCGGACTTGCGGACGTATTCATCAGCGACTCTTTTGGCACTGCGCACCGCACACACAGCTCTACGGTTGGCGTTGCCGACTATCTCCCGGCCTACGCCGGACTACTGATGGAAAAAGAGATCAAAGCACTCTCTCCTTTGCTAAAAAAACCACGCAGCCCTATGGCTGTAATCATCGGCGGTGCCAAGATAGATACCAAGATCGGCGTTATCAGAAATTTTCTGGACACTGCAGACTACATACTTATCGGTGGCGCGCTGGCAAATACCTTCCTGGCGGCTGAGGGCCACGATATCGGTAAGTCATTTCATGAACATGGAAGAATTGCCGTAGCCCAGGATATTCTAATGGAGGCCGAAAAAAAGCACGCTGTTCTTCTCTTTCCGGAAGATGCCATAGTGGCAGACGAGGCCAGTCATTATGCAAAGGCCATCGACCTGCCGCTGGAAGACATCGAGGGTAATATGAAAATTTTTGACATCGGATCTCTGACTGTAAGAAAATTCGTATCGGTCTTAAAAAAATGCAAAACCATAGTGTGGAACGGACCTGTGGGGCTTTTTGAGTTCACACCTTTTGCATCCGGAACAAAGGCTATCGCGCGCACGCTATCCGGCCTGAGGGGCAAGGCAAAAACATACATTGGTGGTGGCGACACGGTAGACGCACTGTATAGATGCGGCGTATCGCCAAAACGCTTCACACACGTATCTACCGGCGGCGGTGCGATGCTCGAGTTCCTGGAGGGCAAGGTACTGCCCGGAGTGGCCGTGCTCTGCAAATGAGTCATCACTCATCCGCAAGGAAACCGCCTGTTTGTAGCTGAACCATGTCGTTGTAGGTTTGGCATGTTCGTAGTAGCTCGAGGTGCGTCCCCTGCCCTATTATCCGTCCTTCTTCTATGACGATGATCTTGTCTGCATTGCGTACGGTAGATAGACGGTGCGCTATCACGACTGCAGTTCGTTTTTCTATCAGCTTATCCAGGCCTTTTTGCACCTGCGCCTCTGTAATGGAGTCCAGCGCACTGGTCGGCTCGTCAAGTACGACAATACGTGGATTTTTTAATATCGCACGCGCAATTGCCAGACGCTGTTTCTCTCCACCCGATAAACGTACACCACGCTCGCCAATCAACGTGTCGTATCCCTTTGGAAGCTTTGAGATAAATTTGTGTGCGGCAGCCTTTTTGCATGCGGCGATGACCTGTCGACGTGTGGCTTTTGGATTTCCATAGGATACGTTTTCTGCTGCGGTTTCGTTATACAGCGAATTTTCCTGCAATACGACACCTAGAAATGATTTTAGATCAGCTTGTTTAAAGTCTTTTATACTCACTGCATCGATAAGAACTTTACCCGAAGACGGATCCATTAGCCGTGTGATCAGCCCCATTATGGTCGTCTTGCCAGAGCCGGAGTGGCCCACTATCGCTATATGCTGGCCGGGTTCAATCTTGAACGAGACGTGTTTTATAGAAAATGAATTCTTCTCATTACTGTCGTAAACAAATGATACATCCGAAAATTCAAGCGCGCCTTTTACATGCGGCAACTTCTTTGGCCTGCGCGGATCGAGCACGGTATCGGGCTTTGAGATGAGACGAATCTGCCTTTCTATATGTCGCGCACGGCGACTGTACTGTGGCAGGATGTCCCCGAGCAGGTGCAGAGGCGTGAGAATCTCGCTCAGCAAGCCCATGAACATAAACAACGTACCAAGTGTAATGGCGCTTTCTTTTACAAGATATATACCAATTCCCATCACTGCAAAACGTGCAAGTATATCCGGATTTAGCATCTCGGCGAGGCGCCATTTTACATTAATAGCCTGTTGGGCATCAGACGCCCGATCGGAATATTGTTTCTGGACAGACATAAATCTATGCTCGTCCTCATTCATCTTGTAGGTCACTATGTTCGTAACCTGGTCGGACATGTGCTCATGTTTTTCCTGCCAGAGCTTATTGACCCTGCGTTGCTCTGTCTCACACTTTGAGATCATGTATACGACTACTCCAAGTCCTGGCGGAATTATGGCCAGCGCGACCAAAGTCATCGGAATACTAACGCTAAGCGCGATAACGAGCATAGCGCAAAAACCAAGTGCGGCAGGCGTAAAACGGCCAAGCCACCAGTTTGTCATCTCCCATAGAGACGTATCAGCCTCATCAACTATTTTTGCAAGACGGCTGGAGTGAGTACGTGTATGCGCCTGGTAATCAAGTCGAAGCAGTCTTTTGTAACCCTCAAGATGCGCCCACTGCGAGTTCTGATTGCCAATCTTCCATACGAGAAAATTCATCTGCGCACTGCCAATATTTGTCACAAATGCTAGTACGGCCCATACGATCACCGATGTAGATAGCACCGTAACGTGCGCCGATGTAAAAAGATTAGCTACGATTCCGTCAGTTAAAGTATCGACGATTATTTTGTACAAATATGGCTCTCCCAGCCTGGCGGCGGTCACGAATAGCATAAGCGAAGACAACCCGAGGACAGATTTTTTTTGGCGCCAGACGAAGCTCCACATGTACTGTAAATACGACCTTTGTTTCATAGCAAAGGTAAATATGCCATCTTTGGGGCGGCATGTCAATGGTGGCGAGTTATTTATTACGTGGCCCCTCGATCTTCCTCTTTTCCTCAGGTGCATCTACCTGGGCGCTCTCACTCCAGCGACGAATTTTGTCCTCTACGACCTCACGGCGTTTTGTGTACCTCTCGCGCGAGGCGCGAATCAGTTTTTCCCTACGCTCCGTGTCGCGCACGATCTCACTCGGTGGAAATGTAGTGGAGGAAAACACCTTCGTAGGCATACCGTCCACAAGAAGACGCGTATAAACATTACCAACTTGAAGAGCAACGAGATCGGTAATTAGCTCCTCGTCTCCAAACTGACCGGCTATTTTTTCCGCATCATCAAAACCAACCTGGAAGCTGACCAGCGTACCAACGTTACCAAAAACCGCATCAGCAACCTCTTCCGCCATCTGCGCGATATACTGATTGGCCATAGTTAGATTCAGTTTATACTTGCGTGCCTCGGACAAAATTGTGGCAAAACTGTCAGTCGCAAAATTCTGAAACTCATCAACGTAGAGATAAAAATCACGACGTTCATCAGCCGGAATATTTGCGCGGCTCATGGCGTCGAGCTGGAACTTTGTAATCATCATCGCACCGAGAAGTGCAGAGTTGTCCTCTCCAATTTTTCCTTTTGAAAGATTGACTATAATGATCTTGCCGCGATCCATGGCAAAGCGCAGATCAAGCGTACTTTTTGGCTGACCAACAATGTTTCTAATGATTGGACTGGAGAGGAACTGACCAACTTTATTCAGTATCGGCGATGCGGCCTCTATGCGCATCTTTGGGTCCATTTTTTCAAACTCATTGATCCAGAAGGCGTGAACGATGGGGTCGGTGATCTTTCGCACCACGCGCCTGCGGAAATCAGAGTCCTGGAGCATACGCGTTATTCCAAGCATCGTGGTGTCTGGATACTCGAGCAGGGAGAGAATAGTATTTCTCAAAATGTGTTCCAGACGAGGACCCCAACTCTCACCGTAAATTTTCTTAAAAATTCCAACAAGGCCGGAGGC
>JBBTWW010000081.1:7473-16628 GCA_038062595.1 Patescibacteria group bacterium
ACGACGGATCGACATTCTCAAGCATGTTAAATGCCAGCGGAAAGTCACGATCGGAAGGGTCAAAAATTACAACGTCATTCGTACGACTGGCAGGAATAAAATCGAGCACGCGGTCGGCCAGATCGCCGTGAGGATCGACCACACCGACTCCGTGACCGGACTGAATGTCGTGATAGATCATATTTTCAAGAAGCGTCGACTTACCCATACCGGTCTTTCCGATGATGTACATGTGACGGCGACGATCTTCAGTCTTGATGCCAAACTCATCATGGGAGCCGCGGAAGTTCGTCTTACCGAGGACCGTCATGGTTTCGCCTTCATTCAGAGTCTCAAACGATGGTAAATCTCCAGGGGGCTCCATCTTGCGCGAGCGAACCCAGTCTATACTTGGTGTCTGTACTTGATGGCCAGGAAGATGATATATCGTGGCCAGCTCTTCATTGCTAAAAATGCACGACTCATCATCGAGCACGCGTGAGCGGAAGCGTGATACAGCCTCAAGTCCAGTGAACGTATCACTGATATCAACAGTATTGAGATGAGGAATATCAAACTGTTTAAAACTGCTGGCAATCTCCCTAATCTTCACATCAGCCGCATCCACGTCAGGTTCATGCGGCACGTACACGACGCGAATTATAGTCTCAAATAGGAGTCGCATAACTTTATCCGTCGCAGATGACATATCCGTCTCACGATCGTGACCGCGTGTCATCTCCTGATTAAGTTCGTCCTCATCTTCACCGACGTCGGTTGCCAGTGGATTAATCGTAATCTTTTTCTTTGAGCCAGAGACAATTCCCTGGAACCAAAACAGAATAAATATCGGGAAAAATACGATACGAATCCATTTTCTGCGCGTTAGGAAAAGACGTATATACATTTTCTGTACCGCTTCGATATTTAGAAAAATTCCTTTATTCACAATACGAAGGCAGTTTATTGCGGAGACGCGCCATGAGTCGTCGAGAGGGCGGATAACCACCTGTAGCCACACCTGGTCGGACTGATGACTCAGCTTTGCAAGCGTCGCCGTGATACCGGCCAGTGGATCCACAGCCACGCGCGAAAGTTTGTCCTCGAATTGCGGATAACGTTTGATGGGATACACATCAGGATCAGACAAGCGTATCTCGGCGCCAACTGCATGCTTGTAGAGATTTATCAAACGATACCTCGCGTTACGATGCAGCCTTCCAAGATCTTCTTTTTTCACAAGTCCGCGGGCGGCCGCCTTTTGCTGTTCCTCAATCTCGATCTTCTCATCGGCTGTATAATCCTCGACTTCCCTCATCTCAACGCTCGGATACTGCGCATAGATCTGCCCCTCGATGAGATTTCGCAAATGACTTGGAAAACATATATATAACTTGATTTTCCTTTTATTATGAGCTATCTCAAATGAGACTCTCGGTGGCCGACGGCCTGTAAAAAGATCCCAATAAGACGTCTCTTCCGATATTCCGTGAATGGTCGAGATCAGCTGTTCGGCGGCTATAGGACCTGGAGCTTTCTCATCCCCCTTTGCAACCTGCACCTCCAGCACGGTGTACTTCTGGCGTTTTTCAAAACGCACGCGCTGTACATGTACAAACGCGACGAAGGCGATGACTATAACGAACGCGACGACAAGGACGATTGCAATTTCCATAGCTTAAAAAAGTATACCACGGAACTCAAGTCTCTATGCCGATACGCGCCTCGATCTCCTGATCGACAAACTGGCGCTTGCGGCCGTACTTTAGCCGCGAGTACTGTTTTACTATCTCGGCTATTTTCTCACTCTCGCCCGTCTTGTCATATATCGTTTCGAGCGAGAACGCGCGTGAGGTGGTGTTATTGATATTTAGCTTGATATACGCTTTGTAATTTGCGATACCGATGACATCCTGCTCGGTAAGCAGTGGAGCATATTCCTTTGCCATGTACTCCGCGTCCTCGGCACCGATTTTGAAAGACATCATCGTACCAACGTTACCAAATACCGCGTCGCGTATCTGCGTGCTGGTGTTACCAAAACGCGTAACAACAAGCTGACTGATATACTGGTGAGCCATGATCAGACATAGCTGGTACTTCCTGGCCTCAGAGAGAATTGAAGCAAAGCTATCAGTGGCAAAGGTCTGGAACTCATCGACATAGGCATAAAAAGGCACGCGTTTTTCCTCAGGCATGTCCGTCCTGCTCATCGCCGCCATCTGCAGGCGTGCAACCAGGACAAGCCCAAGAAGCTGAGTATTGAGATCTCCGATTTTTCCTTTTGAAAGATTGATGAGCAAAATCTTTTTCTCATCCATCACCGTACGAAAATCAAAAGCGGACTTCGGCTGGCCGATGGTATTTCTCATGATCGTGTTCGTGATGAATGGGCCGAACTTCGCGGAGAAGTACGGTATCATCTCCTGCCTCTCACGCTCGCCGGTATTTGCATACTCATGCTCCCAGAATGACTTCACTACCGGATTTTTTATCTTGCTGACTTTGTACTTCATGAAGTTGTCGTCGGTAAAAATACGCGGTACATCGATCAGGGTAGCCCCCTCATCCTCATCATCCATGAGCGTGAGACACGCATTGCGGAAATAGTGCTGTATGCGTGGACCAAAAATTTCATCTCCGAATAGCTTGATGAAAATCTCTGTGGCCTGGCTGGATGCCATGTCGCGCTGTTCCGGGCTGTGTGCCTCGAGAATATTTAGACCCATAGGGCGCTCCTGGTCAGACGGATCGTAAATAATAACATCGCGGGCGCGCTCTTTTGGAATGTATTTCAATAAGTCCTCAATGAGATCGCCGTGCGGATCGATCACGCACACTCCATTTCCGTTTTTAATATCCTGTCGCGCCATAAAGTTGAGAAAAACCGATTTACCCGTACCGGATTTTCCAATGACGTAGTGATGGCGGGAGCGATCTCCCGGAAGCATGTATATCGGACGCTTTTCGCCGCGATACATGTTATTGCCAAGCAATATACCCTCGCTCGGCGCATCGACTGGAGCCGGCAAAACCTTGTACGCAAGCCAGCGTATAATCGGTGTCGGATTATATCTTGAACACGGAAAATGAAAAAATGATGCGAGCTCCTCAGGTACGAGGATTGAATTTTTTTCTCCAAATGAAAGCAGACGAAGCTTGAAGTTGTGGATCATCCATGGAGTATTGATAAAGTTGATCGGTACGATACGACGAGTTTGAAACCAGTTCATGGACGCGTCTTTAAAAAGATTCAAACCTACGACTGCGTCATTCATGATGCTCACCGCTCTTGCCGTAGTTTTTGCAGTGACAAAGATTCTCACTCCGGTATCAAAACCATCCTGTTGTGATTTCTCACCTATGTGTTTGGCGACTTCTTCTTTTGTCGACAGCATGCGGACGTACTGATCGCCGCCGGACGCACCGGGAGCGTTCGTACCAAGCCTCTGCTGATCATATCCAAAGAACAGGAGCGTAAAGAGGAAATAAAACCACTTCACCAGCGGTATTTTTGCAAAGATACTATCACTTTCCGACTTACCCTTCATTAGCTTCGTACCCATCGTGTCGGCCTTCTTCTGCCATCGTGAGCTACGCGGACGTACTACCAGCTGTATCACCGCAATCTCGTCATCGGCAAGCTTTGAGAGCACATTTGTCATGTTGTTCAGCGGATCATTTTCTATGCGTTTGTACGTCTTTATCGGATACCAAAAAGGCTGTCTTTCATACGCATAGTAGCCGATGGTCTTGTATCCCGGCTTTCGCACATCATATGGCCCGACGAGCTGTATGTCAGCGGACGAGTAGTACGATGTGATCTGTTTTTCGAGAATAGAAAGATAATCGTGGTGAAGCACTACGAAAAAATCGAGCATCTTATCTTTTGCCACCAGCTCAAATGACACGACGTTGTGCTTCCAGAGCCACACTTTTACAATGTTGCGCGCGTTGAGTTCACGTATCTCGTACAGCGAGCGGAACAGCTGTTCCATGATTCCGATCTTTTCGCGAAAGTCTTTTTCCACATCCTGTTCCTTATCCTTTGGCGAGTCATCGCGTGGAAGTGTGACGCGAATGTAAACCAGGTTTTTTTTCTGTGAACGGTAGTACAGGTATCGTAAAAGCTTAACCAGAATAACCAGTCCAACGTACAGACCAACAACACCAGCGACTACCTCCCACGGATGTGTGGAAATGAACCCCCAAACTGCTTCTAGTACCTTTTTCATGTTTGTTTTGAAAATCTATATATTTTACCAGAAATTAACAGGTTAGGCAACCCGTAAGGCCTACATACACAATCAGGCTTATTGACGTAATAAGAAAAATAACTATAGATAAGTTATCTATACATTGAAATACCATGCCGATTATAGAAATGGTGATATCTGGCAGGTACCAACATAATTTAATTATCGTTAGAAATTTATTTTTTCTTCATCATTTTTTCCACGATTGTCCCTGCGATAACACCGATTAAAAAGTAGATAATGAGGCCTACGGCAATAGCAATCGCGGTACCAATGAGCGTCAATCGGGGATTATCTACCGGAAGAGATATAATTCCATTACTAACCGGGTATTGAAAAAGATCAAATATGTTGAGAATTTTTTCTCCTATCTTGAATGGATAGAGAAGTATCTTCAACAACGGCGTCCGAGCCATTTCTCCGCCAGGAATGAGCGCTACAGATCCTATTGCCACACTTAAAACTCCGGACAGTAACTGGATTTTCTTCATTGAAAAAAATGAATTAAAAAATAATTCTGCACAACTACAGGCTATATGAAGATAGGGTGGATTTGAGATTCTCCACTTTTACCCGCTCCTGCTTCATGGTGTCACGGTCGCGGATGGTGACGGTGCCGTCTTCGAGAGTCTGGAAATCAACCGTGACGCAATATGGAGTGCCGATTTCGTCGTGGCGGCGATAGCGCTTACCGATGGTGCCCGAGGTGTCAAAGTCAATATTGCCGAGATGCTTCACGCTCTCCCACACCTCCCTGCCCTTTTCATTCAACTTGTTCACAAGCGGGAAAACCGCGGCCTTGAATGGAGCCAAGTGCTTTGGCAGACGGAGGACCACACGAGTCTCTTCCTCGCCTTTATCATTCTTCGCGGTATCTTCGTCGTACGCCGAGAGCAGGACCATCAGCACGGAGCGCGTAAGGCCAAATGTCGGCTCGAGAACGTGGGGTACGAACTTATCGTTCGTCTCCGGATCCAGATACTTGAGTTCCTTGCCGCTGTGTTTTTCGTGATTACTTAGATCAAAATTCGTGCGATATGCCAGACCGTACATCTCTTTCCAGCCAAAAGGCGTGTTAAACTCTATGTCAACTGTGCGTTTTGAGTAGTGCGAAAGTTCATCCTTCGTGTGCTCACGCACGCGCATGCGACTGCTATCCAGACCGATGTGCGCACACCAGCGATGCATCTCGTCGAGCCAGTACTGAAAAGTCTTTTCCCACTCCTCCTCACGGATGAAGTACTCGAACTCCATGAGATCAAATTCCAGGGTGCGAAATACAAAGTTGCCGGGTGTGATTTCGTTGCGAAAAACCTTTCCTGTCTGAGCTATACCAAATGGAATCTTTTTTCGCGCAGTATCAAGTATCATCTTGAAATCCACAAACATCGACTGCGCCAGCTCTCCACGAAGGTAAACCGGTTCGGCATCTTTTGCCACGGGACCGATGTTGGTCTGAAAAAGTAGGTTGAACTTGCGCGCATTCGTAAAATTCTTCTTGCCACATGACGGGCACTTGATGTTATTTTCCACGATCAGTTTGTCCAGGTCTTCAACGGAAAGTCCCTCAACTTTCAGCCCTTCGACAGCATTTTCTATAAGGTGATCCGCCCTGTGGCGTCCCTTGCAATCCTTGCAGTCCACCATCGCGTCGTTGAAAGAATCAACATGACCGGAGGCCTTCCACACTTTTGGATTCATGAGTATGGCGGCATCAAGACCCACCATGTCGCGGCGGCTGTGCACAAAAAACTTCCACCACTCGCGCTGAATATTGTTCTTCAGCTCAGCGCCGAGAGGGCCGTAATCCCAAGTGTTGGCGAGACCGCCGTAAATATCAGAACCGGGAAAGACAAAGCCGCGGCGCTTGCAGAGGCTGACTATCTTATCCATGAGTTCGGTATTTTTTTGCATATTATCGCGTTGGTTAATCAAGATAGGCTCGGCTTCATTCGCTATATTCCTAACTGCGGAATATCGCTTATTCAGCCTACGCGCTCGCCCCGCAACGCGGGGCTCGCTACCAGAAGACTACCCGATAGTTGCAATTTTCTCAAATGAATCTACCTGTGCCAGCGCACTGGTGGTATAATTCACGTATTAACTCAATCGCACTTATTTTTTAACTTCATTTTCATGAATGCAAAAGTATATCTGCGCGTGTCTACAGCGGTTTTTGCCATTATTGCACTACTTCACCTGACACGTCTCGCGATGAAATGGGACGCGGTCTTCGCTGGATGGACCGTACCAATGTGGCCGAGCATGGTCGCATTTGTCGTACTGGGCTTCCTGGCCTATGTCGGTTTTATGCACTCTCGATAATCAGCGTAACCGGCCCGTCATTTACCAGGTTAACCTGCATCATGGCGCCAAAACGCCCGGTTTCAGTCTTGATTTCTTTTTCGCGGCATTTCTGAACAAATTTATTATACAACGGCTCTGCTATATCAGGTCGCGCGGCGTCAAAAAAATCTGGCCGGCGGCCTTTGTCTGTACTGGCGTAAAGCGTGAACTGTGAAACTATCAGTAACGATCCTTTGATATCAATAAGTGAACGATCGAGCTTACCTGCCTCATTCACAAAAATACGAAGATTAACTATTTTTTCTACCAGCTGGTCGACGTTTTTTTCTGTATCGGTATGAGTGACCCCGAGAAATACGAGAATACCCTGGCCGATCTTCCCGGTAACCTCCCCTTCTATGGTAACGCCCGCCTCGCTGACGCGCTGGATCAAAGCCTTCATAACTACATAATACATAGTTAGCTGACAATGACAAAATGTGATTTATTTCGTACTAAACACTGATTTGTCAAAAAAGTACAACAGATGTTTTGACCTTATCTAAGGTGTAAAACAGATCCTGTGGGATTTTACTGTAGAAATATTTTGACAATGACAGCGAAAACAATACACTTGTGAACTAACTTAATTTTTAATACCAACTGTATGACGGTACTCATCGTGCACTCGCTCAACCAAAAGATCGAGCACATACGTCAGGGATTACTTTATCAAAACATACAGAGCCACACGTACTGTTTTTTTGGGGATGGCGAGAGCGCGGAGGCGCAAAACGCAGTGGCTGTATCGGATTATAACGCGGTGATATTTTACGTACGAGGCACCACCTCATGCGCCGGCGTGGTAAATGCAATAAAGGAGCTACGCATAAAACACATATCGATTCCATTCATCGCCTTCGATGAAAGCGGTGACATAGAGCTAAAAAGCGTCCTTATGAACTCCGGTATAGACGCTTTTTTTCTAAAACCGTTTATTTTTTCCGAGATAGCCAGCGAGATCAAGCGGCTCGCATATCGCAAGAGCAAGCTCCTCGGCAAAAAACTGCTGTCATATGGCGATCTCAAGCTCGACCTCTTGAACCGCGCCGCAAAACGTATGAATAAAAATATACGACTACGTAATAAAGAGTTCGCACTGCTCGAGTTCCTAATGATCAACAAGGGGCAGATCGTCACACGCGACCTTATAATAGACTACGTGTGGGACCGCAACGCGCGATTACTCTCAAATACCATCGACGTGCACATAGGCGCGTTGCGTAGAAAAATAGAGCAGGGTTTCAAAAGAAAACTCATACACACGATACACTGCGTGGGGTACAAGCTGAGCGAAAAGCGCTGATTGACCAACATTGAGCGGCTCGCGTACACTGGCGCCATGACCAGACTGGCGAAATTGGCAAAAATACTGCGGCAGGAAAAATTGGACGCGCTGTACATAACAAACGCCGCGAGCATACAGTACTTTAGCAACTTTACGGGATCAAATGGCGCACTATTTGTCACGCGTTCAGAGAAATTTCTGCTGACGGACTTCAGGTATTTTCTGGTCGCACGCCGTGTGTTGCCGCGCGATATTAAGATACTCGACATCGGCAATGGAATGGAAAAACAGTGGAAAAGTTTAATAAAAAAACATCGCGTGCGACGCATGGGGCTGGAGTTTTCCTCGACTACACTCTCTGCTCACGAACGCCTGAAGAGTTGGTCCGCCGGCATTGCATTTACTGACATCAACACACCTATTGCCGAAGCGCGGATATCAAAAGATGCCGTTGAATTAAGATACATCCGCCGCGCTCAAGATATCACCGATGAGATTTTTTCCATCTTAAAGAAAAAACTCAAAACCGGAATGAGCGAGCTTGATATCGCGTGGATGATAGAGTCACTCGCGCACGAACTGGGCGCAGATGATATTTCTTTTACTCCAATAATAGGAATCAATGAGCACGCTGCATCGCCACATCACCAGAATACGGATCGTAAGCTAAAAAAAGGCGACAGCATACTAATAGACATGGGCGTGAGGTATCGCGGTTACTGCTCTGATATGACGCGAATGCTTTTTACAAAAACGCCGACAAAAAAACAGGCACATATATATTCAATCGTGCGCGATGCACAGGAGAGTGCCGCACGAATGATCAAGGCTGGAGTTCACGGTCGGGATGTGGACGCACACGCACGCGACATCATAGCAAAAGCCGGATATGGCGAACGCTTCGGCCACTCGCTCGGCCACGGCGTTGGGCTGGAGGTTCATGAGCTTCCAAATCTCGCAACACCATACACAGGTATCTTGCCGGAACGCTCGGTCGTAACTGTCGAACCAGGTATATACCTCGACGGTGACTTTGGCGTCAGGCTGGAAGATATGGCCATAGTGACAAAAACAGGACACATTAATATAACAAAAAGCCAAAAAGATTTAAAAACCTGCACAATCAGGCTGAAATAACCATTCCAAGCATCTCGCAAACCGCCTTTGAAAGTGCTATCCTCTTACCAACTAATCCCTACCGTTCATGTGTGGCATATTTGCCTATAAAGGGCATCGTAATAAGGCTGGTTCACTGGTAATAAAAGGCTTAAAAAAGCTGGAGTACC
>JBBTWW010000082.1:0-5120 GCA_038062595.1 Patescibacteria group bacterium
CCAATTGCGGAACGGTCATTTTGTTCACATTTTTCTCGATTTGTTCATCCCGGACTAATGTCTCGACCGCACGTTGAGACATTAGCTGGATCCTATCCGCCCACAGTGATTCCGTCTCCGCCGTTGCAATAGAAACAACTCTCCTCAGCTTGTTCGCACTGACCGAGCCATTTACAAACATATCTCTAAGAACAGGTTTATTCACCAATTGCGAATCCAGACGCAAAACTCTTTGGACCTGATCTATATTCATCCCCGCATACTTTGCCGCAAACTCAAAAATGGAAAAACAACCACGACGTTTAAATAACTCGCGACGATATACCTCCGGAAGCAGTCCTTCAAACTTCCGCCGCCACAAAATCGCATTTACTCCGTACCTGCGGCAGAGATTTAATAATTTTTTGTCGGATAGTTTTTGAATCCCTGTATTACTATGATTAACTGAACCGGCTAATATTGATGAGTTTCTCATAAGAATTTTTGTTAAAAAATACAAATTGCTGATGTCCAAATCATAGCTTAACCAAGCCAAAAAACCAGTATTCTGGGTGGCGCGGAGATGAAATCATTGAACTGTTCAGGAGGCGAATTACGGCTCAAGTAAGCCAATAAATCAACACCGAAAACTTGCGCGGATCCAGGATAATTGAGCGGCTTTGGAGGCCGCGAATTTGCGATGATAGATAATCATTGTACGATTTCAGCGCGTAAAATGGCTTATCAAAGGGAGAAAACCGCGACTGTGCGCTTGTGAAAATATGAAATTATAGCATTGGTAAATGATGTATTGAGGCCTGTGCAAAAGCACAATCCAATAGCAGAGGACGAGCCGATTATACGATCACTCAAATGCCCTGGCCTCATCTATGACCTCTTTTTCATGCTCATCGAGATCTTCTTCCGGCGCCTTGCCGCCAACCAAAATCCTGGCCGGAATAGCCCTGTAGCGGCTAAAGATAGTTTCGCGCACCTCAACGCCATCTTTATTCAAGATCCTATACCACGTGGCGTCAAAGCCATCGTGCGGCTTTTCCTCCTGCTTGCGTTCCCCATCCGGAAGCACGATCGTATATATTATCTCATCCGGCGGTGCTTTGGTGTGATTTGCGATGTATGGGCCCTCCAGCCTTGAAGTGCGGCCATCTTTTGTACCGTAGAGGTTAAAAGTGGCGCTCAGCCCGTCTACATATCCTTGTACCAACAATGCAGATCCTGTGTCATTGAGAAAACGCAGATCTGCTGAACCGGGGTAAATAGTGGCATCGAGTCCGTGGCCGCCCACTTGCGCATAGTATGAAACCACGTATGAGTGCGGCTTGCGTTCGACGATAGGCAACCCTGCATTGAGTGCGGCGCGATACATAGTGGTCGATACCTGACATAGACCACCGCCAAACTCCGGCTTCGTACCATCCGGCTTAATGACCAGCTCTTCGCGATACCCGGTGGACGCATCGACTACACCAAGATTTTCATTGAAGGAAAAAGTCTCGCCTGGCAGAAGAATAGTACCGTCTATATGAGCGACGCCGATTGCTATATTGTGAATGCGATTTTTTGGCGAGCCATAGTACGTGGTGTATCCTGTTGTAACGAGCTCTTTTATGCCGCGTGCACGTAGATCACGTGGCGCATTGATTATCGGCTCTTCAACAACAACCGGAAGCTCAAATGTAGTGTCGGACGCGGCATTTAGCATCTCTATTAAACGATCTTCGTCAATATTTCGTCCCACGACACCTCTTCCTTCAAATGCGACTTTCCCTTTGTCTGTGCGATATATCGTGACGTTTTCCGTCTTGCGCTCAACGGAATCGCGAATACCGGATGATTTAAGAAATCCGCGCACGGCAGACTCGTCGAAGTAGTATGAAAAAACTTCTCCTTCTTTTTTCCAGCGCAACATTGAGATATCACGCGGAAAGTCGATCGTCCATGAGGCACGTTCATAGCCAAAAGTAATCTTGCCGGGAAGAGTTGCCGCCAACTCGGCGAGGCGAGGCTCTAGGTCGGATACGAGGAGTATCGGCTTCACATGCGTACTGCGAAGAAAAAACGCCTCCGGCGTGAGAGAGCCTACTGACCCGGAAAGCTGTGTTATGAAATGATCTCTATCAAAGATAAATCCTTCCTGCTCAGGGACGACTATGATGCTTTTTTTCGCTGTATCATAGGAAAAATAGGCGCCGTGAACCGACACGTAGTGACTGAAGTTTTTTTCGATGGCCTCGTCCAGAATCTCTTCATCTATGGAAAAAAACACTGGCGCCTTCATCGGTCTTAGCGCAGACAATATAAAGCGCAGATTATTTGCGGAGTGTACGAATTCGATATTATTTATAGAACCGTGCATATCCAGTGTAATGCCAAGCTCTGACGGCAAAAACTTCTTCGTCTCTCCGCGCCACACTATGGATACGGGCGTGGATGTGAAGGTATCAGCGCGTGACTGGAAGAACTGCTCCACCTCGGCGCGGCTACGTAGGCCAATGCTCTCCTGACCGAAATATACAAGTGGGAAGGACAACGCACTGCGCTGTAGATGGGCAAGAAACAGCGTAGCCGCGCCGACCCCCAGCACGAGAACGATCACTATGGCAAATAACGCACTCTTCAATATCAAGCGCATTGTCTTGAGCAACTTATAAAACCACTCCATTTTCATAGAGCTCTATTATAACACAGGCAATTCTGTTGGCGTCGCGGTTTTGCTACTAATTTTTTTTCCCGCCTTTCTTTCTTCCAAACAAGAGCCAGCGCCAAAAACTGGCATTTTGCGGTTTGATTTCAACCTTTCCTTTTCCTTCCGGCGCAGCGAGCTGTTCGCGGATTTTTGATGAAACTTCACGACCCTTATCAATATATTCTTTTCCTTTTTCGTGAATTATCTTTCGCGTATCCTTGCCCTTGAGCGGGGCAAAAGCCATACCGACGACAGAACCAATCGCACCACCGATGATGACGCCCATTACAAGACGATCAACTGTAGATGACTTTTCTTTTTTTTCTTCGTTATCGGACATAGAGAGCGTGTGAGTAGGGGATAGATTTTAAGCGTAGTCTACATATGCATTGATACCCTTTAGGAATTTTATTACTGAAATCGCTGCATTGCAACCCTCGCCGGCACTTTTGTTCGCCTGCGCATTGCCGCCGGTGCAGTCTCCGGCCGCAAACACACCCGGCACATTTGTCACGCCGGACTTTGGATCGGCCACTATATACTCGCGATTGCGCTCAAGTCCCAGCTCATTGGCAAAATCAGCGGCGGTGGCCGTACCGAGAGCGATAAATACACCTTCATTCTCCTCTCGTACGTTGTCGGTGAATGTAATCGCTGTGAGTTTTTCATCGCCTTCAAATGAAGCGATACGTGGCGTAGTACGAAGCTCTATATTATGTCGCTTCAACTCGTTTGAAATTTTTTCAGAGAAATCAAACTCGCGCCCGTGACTGAATATGACAATATTTTTGGTAAAGGAAAGCATCATGAGCGCCTCCTCGCCGGCAAAATTTCCAGCACCCACTATCGCGACTTTTTTTTCTTTGAAAAAAGGCCCGTCGCAAGTAACACAGAAAGACACTCCGCGCCCAATGAGTTCTTTTTCACGCTTGATGCCGGATGGCTTGAATCCAAGGCCGGAAGCGACAATCACGGTCTTCGCTTCATATTCTGCGAGATCGGCGTCTTTTACGACAACAGTACCGTCATCTCTTCGCAAGACTGATGTAATTTCGCGCTCAATGAACTGCGCGCCGTGGCGTTCGGCCTGTTTTCTACCGGTCTCCATAAGAGAAGGGCCGGTAATCTGATTTTCAAACCCGAAATAGTTTTCAAATATGTGCGCCTTGTATGCGTTGGAATTTTTCAAAATACCAAATACGAGTGTCTTCAATCCGGCGCGCGCGGTATAAATCGCCGCGGTAATGCCTGCAGGTCCAGTTCCTATAATTATCGAGTCATACATGATAACAAACGGATGTAATTATTTCGCGTAATCGACAACTTTTGTCGTGCGTATAGTTGTGATTTTGATCTTGCCGGGATAACCGCCTTTTTCCTCTACCTTATGGGCAATTTGTTCCGCCAACTCCTGTATATGTTCGTCAGATACCCCATCAGGATTGACCACAACGCGTACTTCCCGACCTGCGGAAATTGCAAAAGCTTTTTTGACGCCCTCGAATGACTGTGCGGTATTTTCGAGTTCACGTATCTTCTGTATATACTGCTCCAGAGACAGTGCGCGCGCGCCAGGCCGGCTGGCGGATATGGCATCCGCCGCCTTGACCAGCATGGCCTCGACGGTCTCCTGCGGTATCGCATCGTGGTGCGTCCATGCCGCATGCGTGATCTCCCATGAGAAGCCGTATTTCTCGAGAATTTCTTTGGTCAACACATCATGACTGCCTCCAACCTCCTGATCGATAGCTTTGCCTATATCGTGGAAAAACCCGCCCTGGAAAGCTATATTTTCGTCGGCGCCGATCTCGGCCGCCAGCATACGCGAAAAATAACCAACCTCCACGCAGTGCTCCAACGCATTCTGCCCATAGCTTGTGCGAAACTGCAGGCGGCCGATGAGCTTGATAAGTTCAGGATCAACATTTGTAAGCCCGAGCACCTTGGCTGCCTTTTCTCCAGTCATAGTAAGCATATGACTAACTTTCTTTTCCGCCTGCTCTTTTACCATTCTGATCTTGTCCGGAGTAATGATCTTGAACTGCATGAGTAATATCAGCGCCTGCTTGGCAATCTCGCGCTGAACCAGATTAAAACATGAAAGAGAGATAATATTCGGTTCATCATTGAAGACAACATCAACTCCGTACAGCTCTTCAAAAAGCCCGATATTTTGCCCGCCGCGGCCTACTATTGAGCCTTTCACCTCATCTTTCTGGACAGTAATCGTGCCGCTCAAATTATCATCATTCAGTGATGCCGAGAATCTGGATATTGCTTCGGTAAGATAGTTTTTTGCCTCCTTTGCTGAGCTTTCCTTCAAGAGCTCTTCCATACGCAGCACTCTATTTTGCGCATCCTCACGGAACATCACCTCGTGTTCTCTTATCAACTGCTCGGCAATTGACTCTCGACTGCCACCAACGCGTAAAAG
>JBBTWW010000083.1:0-8848 GCA_038062595.1 Patescibacteria group bacterium
TCGATGCCGCCGCCACCGATCGCGCTTAAGTTGCTGAAAACGGACATAATCTCCGCAAGCTTTCCTTTATTTTGCGTCGCGATAAGTATTTTCATGGATTTGCAAATTTTGCACCAAATTTTTGCTTTTCCGCCGCCCATATTTCGTCAAATTTTGACTTCTTTGCTTGCAAGGCTGCGCGGCTGGCGGCCGGAACGTTGTCCAGAAGCCAGTTAAAAAGCTTATCTGCATATACCGGATTTTCTGTCAAAATAGTCAGGTGCTCGTTTCGCGAGAGGCGGATGGCGTACTCGTCCAGGAGTTTTTCAATATCAACGGCGGCAAACCCTCCCAACCGCGCCGTATTATAGTAGTATCTCAGGCTATTTCTTGGATCATACGAGAGCGCTATTCTGTACCATTTTAGCGCCAATGTATCATCTTCCTTGGCTTCGGAAAGTTCACCGTAGTAATTCGCATATGCGGCATTTTCAACTTTGTTTATGAGTACAACATTTAGTGCCTCCTGCGCGCGACCGTAGTACCCCGCTCCGGAATACGCCTCGGCAAGAGATAGCCTGAGATCGCGCTCCCATATTAATGGCGTTGAACGCTCGAGCATGACTATCGCCTCGTCAAATCTGCTTTCGACGAGCGCACGTCGTCCGTCACGGAAAATTTTGTTGTAATACGTTTCGTGAACGGCGATGGAAATTATAATACTTGATACTGCCAACACGCATATACCGATGTGCCGTGTATTTATTTTTTCCAAATATCCTTTTTCAGAAACCATCAAACGCCCCATTAGTAAGCCAAAAAACAGCCATAGCAGAAATGTTGTGGAGGCGAAGTTGAGATTGTAATCAATCATATTGTGCAGAACTCCGCCGACAAGTCCGAGCGTCATCGGATACATAAACATTCCTGCGCGAAATATGCTAAAAAATAACATCAGGATTAAAATTGCGAGCGTGACGGCCGCAAAAGCTCCGCTCTCAACGCCTATTTTCAACAAAACGTTGTGCGGATGGTCCGTGAGCGCACCGAATGTATCCTGATATCGCGGGTAGATAAAACGGAAACTGCCCGGTCCTGTACCGGTTGCGAAATAATCTTTTATAATCTCAGCGCTTGCACTCCAAAATTCTCTACGCTCGGATGTAGATGAAGCGCCCTCGTCAGCCGAGAGTGTAACTTTTTCGTCGAACTCGTTGACATCAAATCGCTGGGCTCTTACAAACTGCAATGAAAAGATAAATACAATGCTTAATATGCCGGCCAGAAACAACTTCATGACTCCGCGTCGTATCATGAACCACTGTACTTCACGGCGATGAATTATCAGCCACAATACCGTCAAGACAACAACGAGCGCAAACGCCATCCACGCTCCGCGTGAAAATGTGAGAGCAAAGCCGGTGAGCAGAAAGGCCAAGCTTAAGACTGTAGCTAGAAACGACCAGGCTTTTTTTGATGCGAGATATGCATATATCGCAAGTGGTAGGACAAAAAGCAGGAAGTTGGCATATGCATTCGGAAAAGCGCTATAACTTTCGAGCGGATTGAGAAAAGAACCGGTAAAACGGTTAAATGGCAGAGTGATGTAGTAATAGATGCCAAGGAGTGTCGAGACAACCGCAATAGCAATAATCCCATAACTTAGTAGACGCCTGACGCGCACATCGAGCTCCAGCCGTTGAGCGATGAGAAAAATGAAAAATCCGTTCAGGGTTAGAAAAAACTCATATACTCCGTAGTTTTCCGAGATAGACCCTGTGAAAGAGATCAAAAACTGTCCGATGAAAATGAGAAAAAGGATAGCCGTTAGGAAGTGTATTTTGTTCTCCATCTTCTTTCTCTCGAATACTGCCGCCGCCGCAAGTAAAAACGTACACCCTGTAAAAATCATGAGTGCCTCTAGCGTCACTCCTCCGCGATTAAACACGGCGGCGGCGAGTGTGGCCAAAATAAGTCCGACAAAAACACCTTCTTTCACTCTCATAGCTTATATATTATCATTCTGCGTAAACACATTGGTATTGTGCCACCATTTCTTCATGGCATACCACGGCGGCAGGATCGTCATCGCATACCATAGGTCGATCAGCCTGCGCATTACCCATGGAATAAATCCGGAAAATATAATAGGGCCTGACTTGAATATCGCAAAATGCCCGCCAACAGGTATAATTATACCCTTGAGCCTCAATCGGTAGCCGCGTTTTCTGCATCCGCATATTGTGGCGGCGATATTTTTTGCAATTACGTCTCCATGTTGTACGGCTACTTGTGCCAGCCACGGAGCCGTCTGCCCCGTAACCGGATCTATAAAACACGCACTGTCGCCACCTGCGAATATGTGTTTAAAATATTTCGCCTCCAGAAACTCATTCACCTCCAGCGCACCGAGGGGTGTTGTTTTGTCAAAGCTCTTATTAATAACTGGACTCGGCTTGATTCCTCCTGTCCAGACAATAATATCCGCAGGTATATCCTGTCTCTTCCCGTCAGGCATTTTGACTGTGGCACAGCTACTCCTGACCTCTATTACTCTGGTATTAAATATGATTTTGACCCCAAGTTTTTTTAAACGTTTTTCGACATGTTTTGAAAAACTCCGCCCAAGCCGGACCAGCTCGTTACCGGCTTCTATAATGGATATATGAACTTTTTCGCGCGGATATCCGTATTTTTTGCACAAAATATCCGCATATGACGGTAGTTCGCCTATGAGATCCACGCCAGTGGCACCGCCTCCACAGACTATAATGACGATGTCCGGTTTTTGTGCTCCGGACGCTAATTTGCGAATATGGCTGTCTATGCGAGACTGTATTGCAAGTGCGTCCGACACGGATTTTAGTCTCAACGCGTGCTCTTCCAGTCCTTGAATATCGTAGTAATTGACGACACCACCCAGCGCGACAACAAGATAGTCATAGGAAACAGATCCGCCTTTTTCCAGCTCTACAGTTTTTGAGTCGTGGCGTATCTGCACCACTTTATCGTGTATGAATTCTATGGGCTGTTTGCCTATAATACGCGATATGCTAACTGCAACTGTATCGCGCAACATAGTGGCGCATGCGGGCGTATCCTGTGGTGTGTATGCAGTAGCTATTTCGTATAGATCCGGCGTATAGAGATGCGTGGTTTGTTCGTCAATCAATATGATTTTGTATTTTTTTAGCAAACACACGCGACTGGACAAAGAAAGTGCCGTGCGCATACCGGCAAATCCCGCGCCCAGGATCAATATATTTTTCTTATATTCATTCACCACGCTATTATACCTGAATACCTGAGCGACCGGCATATGCATGGACTTTTTAGGCTGATCTACGTATCGGCGAAAATGCGAGGCACTGTTTGAGCACGCGCGCTTCTGCTTTCAAGGATATGTGGGCGGAGCGCCGCGAGGCGAGTTTGCCGAACATCGAGGCGATATGTAGTCAGCCGGTTTTACACATATGCCGGTCGCGTGAAGTTTTTCGTGCTGTGTGATATAATTTCCTCCAACGTGAGAAAGTTTTTTTCAAAGAAATATCGCTGGTTCGAAGAATACTTCCGATATGTGAACTACATAGCGGCGGCCATGCTGTATCTGCAGGATAATTTTCTCCTGCGCGAGCCGCTGAAGCCCGAACACATCAAGCCCCGCCCACTCGGCCACTGGGGTACCGTTCCGGGGTTGAGTTTTATTTACATGCATCTCAATTACTTGATTCACAAGGAAAAAGCAGACGTACTGCTGGTAGTCGGCCCTGGACACGGCGCGCCGGCTATATTGGCAAATCTTTTTGCAGAAAAATCACTACAAAAATACTATCCGAAACTCAAACTGGATATCAAAGGGACCGGCGCGCTTCTAAAGAGCTTTAGCTGGCCGGGTGGCTTCCCGAGCCATCTTTTCCCAGGTGTGCCAGGCAGTATATTGGAGGGCGGTGAGCTGGGCTACTCATTGTCGACGGCCTACGGCGCGGCTTTTGATAACCCGAATCTCATAGTCGCGTGCGTGGTGGGAGATGGAGAGGCAGAAACAGGACCTCTCGCGGCCGCATGGCACAGTAATAAATTTTTGGACCCGGCCACATGCGGCGCGGTACTGCCGATCCTGCATATTAATGGCTACAAAATCTCAAATCCGACGATATTTGGCACTATGAGCGACCATGAAATCGAGCTGTACTTCCGTGGACTCGGATATGAGACTTTTATAATCGGCGGCGGCAATATGCACGGCAAGATGGAGAAAACGCTATCAACGTGCTACCGGAAAATTCGCGCGATACAAAAAACGGCGCGCTCAACCAAGCCGGGCGGCAAAAATATCCCACCGCGCTGGCCGATGATCGTACTGCGAACAAAAAAGGGGTGGACTGGGCTAAAGACTTTTCTTGGAAAGGAAATTGAGGGCACGTGGAGATCGCACGGCATGCCGCTCAAGAACCCAAAGACGAATTACAAAGAACTCCGTGCGCTGGAAGAATGGCTTGGGTATTACAAAATCGGCAAGCTGGTGGATGACCGCGGCAGGCCGCTGTCACGCGTTTTACGGTACATTCCTGAGGGTAATTTGCGCATGGGACTGAATCGGCACGCCCTCGGCGGGAACGTCTACAAGCCCTTAAAACTCCCTGGCTTAAGAAAATTTGAAGTAAAAAAAGACCTGCGCGGCAAGTGCAATCGGAGCAGTACGCAGATTATCGGCGAGTACATGGGGGATATTTTTAAACTCAATGCGAAGGCAAAAAATTTCCGCCTCATGTGTCCGGACGAAATCGAGTCAAACAAGATCGATGCGATTTTCAAGGCCACCGACCGCGCGTACGTATGGCCGCTCAATGCTCACGACATGCATTTTTCCAGGAGTGGCCGCGCGATGGAGATCCTCAGCGAACACACTCTCCAGGGCTGGCTTCAGGGATATTTATTAACCGGCAGACATGGACTTTTTTCCACTTATGAAGCATTTGCCACAATAGTCGCGAGCATGGTTGACCAGTATGCGAAGTTTTTGAAGCAATCGCGAAGATTTCCATGGCGAAAAGAAATAGCATCATTGAACTATCTCCTGACCAGCGTCGGCTGGCGACAGGATCACAATGGATATTCTCACCAGAATCCAAGCTTCATTAGTAACGTCCTCGAAAAACACGGACAGTTTTGCAGTGTGTACTTCCCTGCTGATGTAAATAGTTTCCTGGCAATCATGGAAGACTGCTTCCGGCGAAAAAACAGTATAAATGTGATTGCGGCGGGGAAACAGGAGCTACCACAGTGGGTAACTCTCGAGGAAGCACGCGAGCAAGTTCGCGTTGGTGTGGGTGTGTGGGACTGGATAAATCCGGCTCATGCCAAAAATCCGGACGTGGTCCTCGCGGCCGCCGGTGATCACATGACCGAGGAGTGCATGGCGGCGATCGACATCATGCACGAGCTCATGCCGGCCTTCAAAATCCGTTTTGTAAATGTGTCTGAGCTCACGGCGTTGGGCATGGGCGATGAACGCCGCCCGTGTCTCATGTGCACTGGTGATTTTTACAAGTATTTTGGCCGCAATGTGCCTATCGTCTTTAGCTTCCACGGCTATCCCGATGTGATCAAGAAGCTCACCTGGGGCCATCCGGACTCATCACGATTTTCCATACATGGCTATCTTGAAGAAGGCACTACGACAACGCCGTTTAATATGCAGGTTTTGAACAAAACCAGCCGCTATCATCTGTGTATGGACATGATAGGGCGTGTCGCGCATAAGAATAAAAAAGTCGCCGCAGAAAAAAACAGACTGATGAAATATCTGCAGGGCAAACTCGACCAGCATGCGGACTATATAGTAAAAAACGGCCATGATATGATGGAAATCGAGCAGTGGCAATGGGGCGGAAATAGAAAATGATTCTCTAGTCAACAATCCACGGAATCGGTTCGGTCACCATTTCAAATCTTTCCCGTGACAGTCTTGAGCTTACCCAGTCGGCGTGACGTGCTTCTTTTGGCTTAAGTACCAATACTCGTGACCACAGCTCGTACGGATAATAAATATGCCCATTGCCGTCAATGTCTTCCAGCGTCCTGTCCAGTGTCGGGCGGGCAATAACCGAACCTTCGTCACCGGCCGTTCCATTTGCACGCGCATGCGCACAGGCTCTCAGTCTCTCGCGTGTCGCCTGCATAATTACCAGCGTTGGTTTTATATTATTTTCTATCAAAACCCTTGGGAGTGCATGACGAATATCCGGATCTTCAAGCGCAGGATTATCCACAACGAGCGGAACCGCTGATCCCGGATACTCTTTCACTCGGCGTAAAACCTCGGCTTCGGAAGTTACGGCGGATATGAGACGCACAACATTCATACTCACGCACGTTGCCACAAACATCATGGAGTCCTGAATTGACGTGAGTGCTTTTAATGCATCTCTTAATGGGTTCTCTCCCGCGTCAAAGCCTTCCATTTCCTCGATAAATCCAACGCCCTTATCGATCGCCGCGCGCAGCCTATCGCCATACTCGCGAACAAGCGGCTCAACTGTAACCCACGATAAATCATCCCCTACCGCATCGAACGCTGACTGCATTTCCAGATATAGCGCAGATTCTTCCGCTTCCACTTCGTCACGGCTTAGCGCTGCAAATCTACCCGTTCTTTCCAGGTTTTTACAAAGAGTGGTCTTCCCTGCACCGGGCGCTCCCAGGAGAAATATCACATTGTCTCTATCCGGCCCCATATAAATTATAGGTTAAGGAGCGAATCTACCGCATTTTTTGCCTTTTGTAAAGCCGTATTCCGGCATATACTGTGGTTGAAACACCACACATGGCTACTCTCAAAAAAATCAAAAAAGTGATGAGTGAAAAAATCCGCCCGTACGCGCAGATGCACGGCGGCGATATCGAGGTAGTTGAGTTGACGAAAAATAATATTCTAAAAGTCCGCCTTCTCGGCACATGCAACGGCTGTAGTATGTCAACGGTTACTCTCCAATACGGCGTGCAGGAGATGCTTTTCCAGGAATTCCCCAATGACGACATCGGACTCGAGGTAGTAATCTAGATATAGTTAAAATTTAATTATGGCGAAAATTCTTTTCGTAATCGCACAACAGGACTTCCGTGACGAGGAACTTTTTGAGCCGAAAAAAATCTGCGAAGGCGCAGGAATAGAGTGTACCGTCGCATCAATTACGACCAACGAAGCAGTTGGAAAACTTGGCGCAACCGTGACGCCGGACATTGCTGTAAAAGACGCGCGCCCTGAAGATTACGATATGCTTGCGATCGTCGGCGGCCCCGGCTCCCCCACCCTGGCTGAATATCCGGAGGTACTAAATCTCGTGCAGTTTTTTTCAAAGAACAAAAAACTAGCCGCGATATGTTACGGCCCGACCGTGCTTGCGCGCGCCAGTGTATTGAATGGCAAAAAAGTAACTTTTTTTAAAGACAAGTTCTCCGATCCGATCATCCGCCAGGCCGGTGGTATCGTGACCGATCAATCTGTCGTTACCGATGGCAACCTGACCACCGCCTGCGGCCCACAGTGCGCCACGGCCTTCGGCCGGGCGCTGGTTGACCTGTTAAGCAATTAGAAACCGTACATAGGATTGCCAAAAATCGTGCGTTGGTATACAATAAGAATGTATACTTTCTTACCTATAAGCAATGAAGCATACGGTTATCCCATCGGTAAAAGGACAGGTTACAATACCTCAGCAAATTCGTGATAAATACTCCATAGGCAAAAACACGCCGATTATCGTTGAGGATAAGGGAAAAGGTACCTTGACCTTCACGGTGACAAGGATTGTCAGTATACAAGCCGACGATAATACTTCCTATTATGAAGATAAAGGCGGTTTTGGATTAATCTTCAAAAATGGCATGGATCCACGAAAGTTGATAGACGCAATAAAGAAAATTGATGGATAAGATTCAAAAATTTCTAAAGAAGTTGCGAAAGAAAGAGCGGCAGAGCCTTTTGAAGATTTTTGCCGATATATTTGCCCTGGAAATAACATCTTATGACGTTAAGCAACTGCATGGACAAGATGGCATGTATAGACTGAGAAAAGGAAATATTAGGATTGTGTTCGTAAAAAAAGACGGCAATGGGATAATAGTCGCCGCGGATTACAGACAAGGTGTGTGTAAAAAGCTCTAACCGAATGACTTGCCACAACCGCAGGCGCGAGTGGCGTTTGGGTTGTCTATCTTGAGGCCCGAGGCCTCCAGGCTTTCCACGTATCTGATTGTCGAGCCGTGGAGCTCATCGAGGGATTCTTGATTGATGAACAGCTTCACTCCGTGGAAATCTTTTTCCATATCACCGTCGAGCGGTTTTTCCTGGAAGGCCATGTAGTACTTGTACCCTGCGCAACCACCAGGCACTACTTCCAGCTTCAACCCCCACGACTTCTTGCTGTCTTTTTCCAAAAGCTTGGCGATGTAGTCCGCCGCTTCTTTTGTCATCTCGACATCTTTGCCTGAAGAGGTTGCCTTGTCTTTGATCGCCGTGACATTTTCATCTTTGGCCGATGAACAGCCGCCACACATAGACATAGAGAAGAAGGTTACAGGGAGCAAATTCTAGCACAGCTATAGTATCCGTGCAATTACGAGACCTTAATTTCATACTCCTGCAAGGGATAGTTGGTGACTGTCAGGTTTATTTGCAGTAATATGACCCCTTATAAACATAAAGTCATGTACTTCCAAAAAGAGTTCGAAGAGGCAAAAAAAGTCCTGCTCGACTCCAAAAACATAGTGATACTCTCGCATCGCGGGCCGGATGGCGATACCGTTGGCAGTAATCTCGCACTGCGATACTGCCTGACGCAACAGTGGGGCAAAAATGTGGCATCGG
>JBBTWW010000084.1:0-9909 GCA_038062595.1 Patescibacteria group bacterium
GCAACGGTAACGGCAACGGCACGATGCCTGCACAGCCACTCTCTGCTGGGCCGCAAACTCTAAATCCACTTCCGGAAACCGTTCTTACGGCCATTCAACAAAATTAAGTTAGATTTAATTAGATTTAATCACATAGCTATAAACTATCTATACATAGCTATCTTTAGCTAAATTGAGTTATCTTTTAAAAAAGACTTGCAAAGTATTTTTAAGCTAGATATAACTTAGTTAGACAGTTTAAATCATTGCTAGATTTTATAGAATTTGATAGACTTTAATATAGGCATCACACTATATAAAAGTTTCTCAAATGTCCGAGCACATTCTCACTCCCGAACAGGCGGCAAAGATACTGCAGATACACCCATTTACCGTCCTGAAATACATCAAGGCCGGGAGGATAAAGGCGTCAAAACTGGGGCGTGTGTACAGGATACGTGAGTCGGCTATAGAGAGGTTCCTGGACGAGAGTGCGAACTGACAGTTACTTTTCAACTCAATATTTCAAATGCTCTTCAACTGCTTCACCTGCGGCAAGATGATCTCCTCGAGAAAGGACCTGTGCGCCTACTGCAAGGTAGATATCACACACCTCAATCTGGAGGCTACTTCTGACAGGAAACAGGGTAAAATTACAGAGGAGCGGTTTAGAGGAACTTTGTTTTCATTTCTACACACATCGCACTGATTAAGTCTGAAATAAGCTTTTTTATACCAACGGGTAAGGATTGGCAAAAATGACTCCTCGATACGAAAGGGGTCTTTTTTGTATAACCGTTGACCGTGGTGGAGTTTTACATTTTAATCTTTGGCCGGGCAAGAATAAAAAGCCTAAAGCTGAATATAGCAATATAATCTATTGACAGAGCAGATGAGATATATCTAAAATCTCCGACAGTGGTTAATGCTGACTTCCATTCTTTTGGCTCCGCTCTGCGGGACCGATCGTGATGGGGTCGCTATACCGCCGTTCGCTCTTTCACAACTTTTTTTGTTTTTACTTTTCCGCGCCGGGACATCAACCGGGCGGAGTGTCGCGAGGAAGAAGCCGCTCACCAAGTGGTGTATTGTTAGCATCTATGCTGGGACCACACCCGCCAGCCTTGGTCGCAAATCCAAGAGATGTGCATGCAGCTAAGGCGCTTGTACATGTCTGGAGATGCGGCGTAGATGCTATTCGCCCTCTCGCAAGAAGGTGCACGATGTTGTACATCATGCTGCCGTTCGCGCGCGCGGGGCCCAAGATCGTCGGGTTCCACGCGGGCGTGATGGCTCGCCGCTCGATCGCGCTGTAGGCACCTGCTACAGCAAAACTGCTCGTCCGGTTCGGCGGCCGTCACACGCGGCTGTTGAATGGATGAGTGTCCGAACCGGAGCCACGCGTCCTGCGTGGCTCGAGGGGGAAAGCCCTAATTGGATGAGTAGAGCCGGGACCGCCACCGGTCGTACATAGCGTCGCCAAGCTGTAATTGACGCACTGGCGGAGTAGAAAAATAAAGTCCCCAATCTTTGGAGAGGGGACGCCCTGAAGCCGATACGACAATCGGCCTAAAGCCACACATAATAAGCTCAAACCATACAGGCGAGAGAACGTGTGTGAGGCAGGGCAAAAAGAAGAAAGAGTGAACTCGGGGGAGGTTGATAATAAAGGCCACGTTCTACGTCGCCCTACATCAATCTCCTCCTTGTTCCAAATATGCGGATTTTTATTGGCGCTGGGAGCACTGACGGGAGCCTATCTTTGCCGTGCAGGCCTGCACGGCGCGCATGGATGGAATAGATTTTGGAATCAGATCTTCGGTAAGTTCATCAAGCGTTGCAAAAAGCTCAGCGGCACCGGAGTCCGCAATATCGCCATAAAGCACGCGGTAACGCGCGATCATCTCGGCCTGTGCGAGCTCCTCCGACACACGACGCTGTTCGTTTTTTATTAAAACATTTGTCTTTCCAATAGGCGGCGTGCGGCCGGTGGTAAACTTCAAGTCCGATATCAGCTCCTCCATGCCGCGCTCAGGCTCTATCTTTAGCCGCGCTATTTTTAAGTTCACATTAAATGCCTCATCAAGAGAAATAATCGGTCCATCACGGGGGCCTGCTTGAGTCGGTGTTCGACCGGCTTTTTTACGCGCGGCTTGCCGCGCCTCTTCACGGCTCTCGCCAGAGTCAGTTGTGAGTGCATCAGTCAACGGCTCGAGCGCCTCCTGCAACTCTTCTAATTTATCGCTCAACTCATTCAGACTCTGGAACGTTCGACATGATTCGTATGCAGCAAAACGACTGCGATATTTTGCCCTAAACTCACGCATATATGAATCCATGAGCTGTGAATCTATCTTGCCCTCGTACGATTTTTGCATCTCTTTTGCGAGGTTAAGAGACTTTTGTTCTGTAGTGAAGTTATCAATCACGCGACCAAAGCGCGTATCTACGGCATTACGCAGGAACCACTGCTCTGCGTCTATTTTGTAATAACTTTGAATAAGCCGCTCTGTATTTGCGAGATCACAACGAAGGTATGAGGAGCGTAGCTGTGCACGGACTTTTCGCAGTTGGTTGTGGATGCCATCGAGATCGGCGCGGTAGCAGGAATTCAATTCAAATATCTCATCCCACGTACGTGCAGAGTCGAGAAAACTCACCGCACTGCCCAGGAAAGCGCTAAAACCACCGGCGCAATCTGCGATACCGCGCTCATCTTCGTCCTGTGCATGGGCCGGCACAACGTCCGGCACGACCGCCAGCAGAGCGATCAAGATGACCGGAATGGCTATTTGTAGTAAATATTTTTGCTTCATAATGTTATTCACATACCTGCTTGTTATTTAGCGCATCGCATGGCGCTTTCATGTTGGCAAAAATTGACTGGAAACTTTTGAAGTACGCATTCATCGTATCCATTTCAACTTTTAATACAGAAAAACTGGTCTTCATATTTTTTGCCAGCACCTCATTTCGCAATCTGGCCATATTATCCAGCGCCTGTGTGCGGCGTGAGGCTACCTCTTCACGGATTTTGCGAACCGAGTCGGTGGCCTTCGTACTCTCCGAGCTCTGACCGGCCGCCCGCAGGGCGGCCTCCTCCTCTACGTTACGATCCTTCCCCGACCCGCCAACACTCTTCCGATCAGGATATGCAGAGTCCCACATGTCGGAGAACTCTTGTAAAAAGTCAGACTCGATAACAAGGTCGTCATCCGGCGGCGTGATGATCGGCTGTGACACCACGATCACATTCATATTTAGAAAACCACCGAGTGATATTCCGCGAGTGCACTTTGGCACCTCGAGCAGGTTGCCTGTGATTTTATTCGGCGAGAGATTATTTTTCGTGAGCTTGTCGAAAGTATCGTTGATTTTTTCAATATGACACGCGATACAGTTTTGATTTGCCAGATATGTACTGCGCGTCTTTGTCCTCGCCTCTACGGTGAGACAAAAAGAGTCACCGCAAAATGGATCGCTGGCCCAGTCTGCCGGTGAGGACGCAATGGGTTTTTCCGGTCCTGAAGCGGAAGAATCGTCATTCTCATCGCCTGAATTTCCATCGGCGCCATCATTTGGTTGCGCGCCACCTCCGTCATCGGCGCTCGTAAGTCCCTGTGATATCGACTGTGCGGCAGTCATATCGCGTGCGATCTCGTCGAGGCCGAGTGCCCGCGCCGCGCTATTAAAATCCGTGTCGGCGTAGCATACAGCTCCCTGTGAGGCCACAGCTTGATTCAAGTCCTGATCCCCTGCCAGCGCGGCGCGATCCTGGCCCCGCCCTGCGGGGCCCCTGCCTGCGCCGTTGTCATCGTTGCCTACACCTGCATTACTACCCTCGCCAGCGCCATTGTCATCGTCCTCATTACCATCAGCTCCGTCAAATCCAACTCTATTTGCACCGGCAGGGTTTGAAGGACCGGTATTTCCATAGATCGGAATTTCGACGGCAAATAATATGCTCTGGATAATGTCGAGATCGGTAAGTAGATCAAATCCAGAATCTTCCAGTATGCCATTTGCAAAAATCTCGGAAGGTTTCACCTCAGCCTCGATCTCGGCCTCCAGCTCGGATATCTCCTGCTCGAGGGCGAGCGTACGCTCTAACTTCCCGGCGCGCTGGCCGGCTGTATTAAATGTCAAACTGCTACCGCCGCCCTCTCCGGCACTGAGGTAGTCCACCGGCACGTCACTACCAGCCAGCGCGCCGCCGGCCAGCCTGCTATTGTAAACGCCTTGATTACGGAAAAGAGCATCGCGCTCCTCAGGCGTAAGCGTGCGGTCATTCATCGAGCGTTTGATCGTAATTGCGGCCGGGTCGTACTTCACTTTTTTGTAAATCAACGCGTAAAGATCCTCCGGCTCCTCATCGAAAAACATATTTGCGAGATCGATGTCATACGACCCTCCTGACTCCATACCGCCAAGTACATCAACTCCGTAGTCCACAACGGCATTTGCACGCTGGACACCTGGAGCCGCGAGCGGCGAGACCATGATGGCGAACACGATAATGGCAAAAAGTTTTTTCAAGAAAAAAAGGATTACTGACACGACGCTGTGGTCGCGTTGAGAAATACTGAAGGATATTTTTCTATTTCAAATCTCAAATCCGAAAGCTCATCACGATAGTCCTCGAGACGGCCTATGAGTGTCTGATATTTCTTGTGCATCGGCCATGCGGTGTGTAGCTCGTTGTATGCCAAAAGCGTGGTGTCCAGCGCCTTTCGCGCGATGTCGAGCTCGGCTGTTACGAACTGGCTGTTCTGGCTCTGCAGACTCGCCAAATCTGTAAGCGTCTGACGCTTCACGGGCTTTTCTTCGTCAGCCGCCTGTTTTTTTACCTCACCCTCGAGCGAGGTACGCTTGTTTTCCAGTGCGGTGCGGAACGCAAAGTACTCACGAACCATCGCCTGCGACAGACACACGGTAGAGGTGTTTTCTTCAGTGCACGGCTCGTACTTGCTAGTCGGCTCCTCCCGTCTCCTGCCGTCATCGTCAGGCACTGTACGTGTCTTTTCCCTCGGCGGGACGTCAAACTTCAGGAGCTCCTCCTCCGAGTACGACATGAATTTTTTAATTTTAAAATTCACGAGATTATTCATCGCCGTGTGGTAACCCTCAACGATCTGCTCGATATCCTTGCCTACATAATCGACAGGAGGGATGTCCTTCTCTGCGGATACTCCTCTACTTCCCCACAAGAATGTTCCAAAAACAACAACCAGCATCGCCACTACCAGGCTTGATGCTTTCTTACCGGAAACACTGGTTGTTTTTCCTGAAATATTCATAAAAAATTATTTCTGCACGCACTTTTCCAGCACGCACGGCACGGCGGCGTCAAAAGCGCCCAAGTACCCTTGAAACTGTGCCATTTGGAAGTTAAGCTTTGAGAGTTTGTCATTAATCTCCTTGTACTTGTCCACCAGCGCGGTGTCGCGTTTTGCCTTTGCGTTCGCAACTACATGACTCTTTAACGTTTCGCGGATCACATAGAGCTCGTCATTTACAAATGTGTAGCACGACTCGCGATCGATGGAATGAAATTCCGGTACAGAACCAGGAGTAATGATAAAGAAACCTTCAACGGTCGCGTATGCATCCGTACGATAGAGCCGGTACATCGTGAGTGCATCCGGAAGCAAAGTAGATGCGCTCTCACCGCTCTGGAAGTGAGTGGTGATGAACTGCGCGAGCTCTTTACGTTTTGGAGAAAGAAATGATCTCATGTAGTCGCGACACTTTCCGGATGCGGGAGTTGTGGTTGCGTCTCCGGCTGGAGCACCAGCAGGTGGCGCACCGGCATCCTGGCCGAGAGCCGCGAACTCCCGATTCCATACGCGCGTCTGTATAGCGACCACAAGCGTGATCACTGCAACAGACGCGAGTACTACCGATAGCGTACGTTTTTTGAGAGAAAATTTTTTCATAAAACTGTAACTTTACGAATTATCTATACTTGTACACCTCGCTTCTCACGAGTATATCACCTGTTTCTTCATTTCGTATCGCACCAAAGACCAGATCCCCACTCTGTACATCGGAACCCTCGCCAAGCCACGAGAAACACGGACACACCGGCACCGTGGTATCACAACCGCGAACTGCAAAGATACCTTCCGGAGCCTCTATCCTCTCTACGGCGCGACCACGATCATCGGTGGGATCATCGAGAGGATTAGTACCATTACGAACCTCTTCACCATCCTTCACGCCGCCTTTGTCGGTATCCGGATCGTACGGATTGGTACCTGCCTGATACTCCTGTGCGTGCGTAAGTCCATCATTATCATCGTCATCGGCGGGCTTCATCGAGAGGTCTCCCTTCTGCTGGTTTTCCCAGATATCCGGCAGTGTGTCTCCGTCTGAATCAAATGCAAAGCAGTTGCGCACCCTGAGCACGCGCGAGGCGATAAGGGCAAACTCGCCCCGTGTAACGGGGCGCAGAGGATCCAGCGCCTCGCGCGCAGTGAGCAACACAGTGCCTTCCACCTCACTACCGCGAACGAGATACGGAGTGATATCACGCGCAACCGCCGCAACTTTTTCATACCAATCAGCTCCGCTGAAGTCCATTTTTGAACTATCAAGTACACCCAATTTCCCAAGAGCCTCCAGTATGATTTTTGCGGCCTCAGCGCGATTGATCGTGTTGCCCGGCTTGAATGGAGTTAATCCCGATAACGGCTCCCTTTCTTTCAAGTATCCTTTTATAAATCCCTGAAGGAATGACTCTTTTGTGTCGTCGTAAAACCACGCGATATTTTCTCTCACAAACGATATGTCGAGAAATACCGGCGGTGCTTTTTTTGCCGCATCGCGCGGCTCGATACACAGCATGTCGAGCACGATTTTTGTAAACTCTGCACGGTTGATGTCCTGATCGGGACGGAACACCACCCTGCCCTGCGAGTCGGTGTAGCCTTCGATAATGCCTTTGTCTGCCAGGTCATTTACCGCATCAAACAAAGGATCTCCGGGCGTAATGTCATCAAACTGAGCCCTCTCATCGGAGACAGAAGTCCTCCGCCGCGTCGAAGGCCGTAATGTATTTGCATCGAGCAAAGTGATCCTCTCCGTCGCAGAGTTTTTTATACCGATGAAAATTTCCGCAATCGGATTTCCGTCAAACAAAAGCTCAAACACCACCGGATCGTCCGGATGCGTTGCAGATTTTACGCGAAGTGAAAGTCGCGTATCGAGCAGGAACAGATCGCCATTTACATCCGCAATCATTACGCGCTTTCCTGCCCGCTCTATCACGGCCGCTCCCGGCAGATCCGCGTCACTACCGGAAATTACGCTAAACACGAAATACGAACCGGCCGGCAAAGGCTTCAAATGTATGCCGGAAATGTACGGACCGTCTATGACCGCATCTGTATTCACATCCGGTATATAAAACACCGACTTGAGCACGTGGCCACCCTGATCGACTACCGCAACCTGCGTCATCGTAACATCCGGCGGACGCACCGGCAGAACCTCGACGTGATATCGCGCATCTTTTATCGTAACGCGCCCTGTGTATCGGTGAACCTCGGCAACCACCACACCCTCCTGGTTTTTTACAATGAAATTAGGACTGTTATTCATATCATCGATGACAAACTCTCCCTTCGCATCCGTGCGATACAACCCCTGCGCATCGGCGTCGCCGGTTTTTATCAGATCCCACACTCCATCGCGATAACGGCCGATAGATACGGGAACTCCCTCCTCGCGCGGCTCTATATGCCCGGTGATTTTGTTATTTACAAACTCCTGCGGCTCCAGGAAAATCTGCGGCGCAACAACATTTATAGTCAGATCCAAAGGCGTGCTGTTATTGGCTTCGTCGTAAACAACCAGCCGTGAATTGATCACGCCAACAGCCTGATACGGTCCCATGACAAACGAATCAGCGTCACCGCTATGATCATCATCGATATCATTTGCCACGTCTCCATCTCCATTGCTGTCGACAGTAACATCACGATCGAGCGTGTATCTCGCAATCTTGCCATCGGAGTCAAAAGAACGACCGGCATCGATGGTAAGCTCTTTTAATATCGGCACTGTGAAGTTTTTTGCTCCCGTAACCGGAAATGGCGGCGTGGTGTCGGCACACACCTGCGGTGCTAGAAGCACACGTTCGGAGATCGTCGAGAGTTCTCCGGTACGATCAAATCCCTGTACAACCGTGTAGTAATTTGCAGGCTCTACGGCAATAGAGAATGACGGATTGGCGAGATCATCAACGACGTAAATAGTCAGCGACTCTCCCTCCAGCACACGGCGAACGGCACCGGTGCTGTACCATATATCCACATGTCCGTCGGTAACATTTACAGTATCCAAACTGCTGAGCATCATACCTTCTTCAAGTCTGCTTTCCGCTTTTTCATTTGTTATCACCTCTACTTTTCCAGAACGAACATCCATAAGCGGTGCACCACCGAAGATTTCCGACGTGAGCGACAAGACCTCATACTCTGCGAGCGAGACCTCTATCTCGCTTTGCGCTGTTTTTATTAAAACTTCAGAATTTCCAAGCGCATGCAGTATATTTCCAGCACTTAGAACGATATCGTCATCGCCGGAGTCGAATACCTCACGTTTTGTAGAGACTAACTCAGCGCGTCCGGACACACTCGATACTCTCGCAAGCACAGGCTCTACATCGCTCCTGGCCCCCTGCCGTGGGATTAACACAGGCGGCAGGACGAAGTGCGCTTTTTGGACTGGATATGGATCGTTTGCCCTCTCAAAAGACACTATCGAGCGGCGCGCGGTCATCTCGTATCCGGCAAGTCCCTGCTCGTATGACGCCGTGTGCGTAAATGCCGCCTCGTTTACTTTTTCATCGACGGACATGATTTGATTTACCGATGCACGCGATGGCAGTAGATCCTGAAGATCGCGGTAATACTCTATATGGCGATCGCCGAAATGGTATAGATCGTCATCGCTTCTCAGGTGATTTTCTTTGAAAAACACAGACGTTCCCATGGAGTAAAAGATATCACTGTCACCATCGCTGTCACCGTCCAGGAACACGATCTGCGTGTTACCGCCGGACTCTCCCGTGTAGTTAATGAGACGCTGGCTCTCACCGGTATCTGGATCGGCTACGAAAAGACCGATGTTTTCGATATTTACATTTGGCGGCGGGCCATCAGCTTCTGCTCCACCTCCCTGCGCCAGTAAACGCGGACTGGCATCGGCTCCAAAATCAATCTTACCCGACAGTACTTTTGTAGACTTAAATGCGCTCGAATCGCCCGCCGCCGTTGCCAGTTGGCGTGATGAAGTATCTATACCGCCTCCCATTTTACCTACCAATCCAACTATCCTATTACGATACTCTTCCGTATTTTTGTCTGAAACTTCTTCATTGGAATAATCGCGCGGGATGTAACTCTCCATTTCCGCAACGAGTTTAATTTCCTTCGGCATATTATTTGCGAACTCGCCAAACTCCTTTACCGCATCACTCATTTTTAAAACAGCCGCGACAGCATCGTCAATATCATTGCCAAGACCAAGCCGCTCGTCCTCACTAATCGGCTGATCATTAAATCCGCTGAGATCTATCTCAACCTCGGGCACGTTGATCGGTTGCCGTGCAGGCTGAAGGTTTATGAGCTCCTGCGCTTTTGACGTCAGCTCTTTGCTGAATGTATTGAAGCGGCGAGCTATGGACGTACTGATACCGTTCACATTTTCTGCCAGTGTTGTGATCGCGTTGGCCGCACCGGTAATTGGGAGCTGAAAATTCGTCCACGCCGTAACTATGATCTGGTCTACATAAGTGATGCTAAACGCCGGCGCCTTCACGGCAAACATAACGTCTACAGGAAGTATTGGCGTGAGGCCGCGTGAGGTTATTTCTTCAACTTTTGCTTTTAGCTGTAACTCCGGCACTGGAACAAGTCCGCTCGT
>JBBTWW010000085.1:0-1359 GCA_038062595.1 Patescibacteria group bacterium
TCCTGCGGCCTTTTCTATTACGAGTTGTTTTACATTAAGCTCCTCCACGATCACTGTCTCATACTCGCGTATGAGTTTTTCATTTACATTTTGCGGCAACGCAATGTGTACGGTAGCCAGTGGCTGACGCACTTTGATATTTCTCTGTGCGCGCACGGAGTGACCCAGCGTTACTATCTTTCTAATTATGCGCACTTCGTCGTTTAGACTTTCTTTGAGATATGTCTTTTCTACCGCAGGCCAGTTTTCCAGATGTACGGACTCACGGTCTGTAAGATTCCTGAACATCGCATCTGCGATAAACGGTGTGAATGGTGCCATCGCTTTACTTAATGTTACAAGTACATGATAGAGAGTTTGATACGCCTCATTTTTGTCAGCGTCATTTTCAGATTTCCAAAATCTGCGTCGTGAACGTCGTATATACCAGTTTGAGAGATTATCCACGAAGTCCAGCATCGGGCGCGTCGCACGAGTAAGGTTGTAATCGTCCATATACATGGTTATCTCGTTCACAAGAGAGTGAAGCTCGGACAAAATCCATTGATCCAGTTTGTTTTTTGGGATGAATGGTTTTCTTGATTCGACAGGAGGCGTCCAGTGATCTATCGAAGCGTAAGTAACGAAAAAGCTGTACGTATTCCATAGCGTAAGCGTAAATTTTTTGACGATATCCTCCACGTGTTTTTCGGAAAAACGGACGTCTTCGGCGAGAGGTGCCGTTGAGCTGTAGAGGAAGAGCCGTGTCGAGTCCACGCCGTGAGTCTCAAATAATGCACTTGGGTCCGGATAGTTCTTCTTACGCTTTGACAGCTTCTCCCCGTCGGCGGCGAGCAGTATGCCGTTTACGATCACGTTCTGGAATGCGGGACTGTCGAATAGAATCGTTGACAAGACGTGTAGCGTGTAAAACCAGCCGCGCGTCTGATCCAGGCCCTCCGCAATAAAATCGGCAGGGAAGTTGTCCTCGAACTCTTTTTTATTATCAAAAGGATAGTGAAGCTGTGCATATGGCATCGAGCCGCTCTCGAACCAGCAATCCAACACATCGGATATACGCTTCATCGGGCCACCACACTGGTCGCATACGAGCAGTATGTCGTCTATGTACGGCTTGTGGAGATCGAGTGTGTTATCCCTCATGGGTAGGTTGCTGGACTTCAAGATCAATGGATCGCAAAATGCCGGCAGCCATTCAAAAGTCTCTTTTAGCGATGTGCCCTCCAGGTGTTTTCGCGCCGCGCGGACGACGGGCAGCCCCCCGGTTGGCCCCGCACTTGCACGGCCGCGCGGCGACGCGGAGCATGGCCCATTCCCGACACCCCGGCATGCCCTCCACGCCTTCCTCACTCGCCCTGG
>JBBTWW010000086.1:0-1197 GCA_038062595.1 Patescibacteria group bacterium
TTTGAGATCTTAACTCCCTCATGAGGTTTTAATGTGTACTGGATCACGGTCGTGCCGACATGAACATCGGACATCGTGACCTCAATGCCGAACTGACCCAGCTTGTCGCGAATGAGTTCCGCATTTTCCTTCAACATCTCATCATCCACCTCAGTAGCCGCCGTCGGCGGGTCCAGTAGATCCAGAGTTGGAAACTCCCAGTCCTTATACTTCTCCACGGACGTCGCCACCGCCGTGTGGGTGGATATCTCCTTCTCGCTAACAGGACCGAGATGGCGCACCTTGAATCCATCGGACGACTTCTCGGACTCGCCTTCGGCAAACATCTCCTCAAGGGCGCTGTCATCGTCATCGTCTTCAGAAACAGCCGACCGTGGCTTGATGATATTGATCTCCGCATCTTCTTCCACGGAATCTGTCTCTTCTTCCTCTTCCAGCGCCTCCACTCCTTCCTCAGTCATCTCCAGCTTGCGTCGGCGCAACTCGATGCCGGGTTTTGCTTTTTTCAAGAATTCAATTATCGAAAATTCGAATGTGAGCAAACCGCCGATCAAAAGTCCCGCAACAAAAATAATCGACGCTCCCACATCCCCTATCCGCAGTATCTCGCGAAACAGAAAGTTCATAACAAAGCCGATATAACCTCCGAACTGGCCGCTCTTTGCGGCTGAGTACAGGACATCGGTACCCACCGAGAGGTGAAATATGGAGAGCAAGCTAACGAAAAGTAAAATGATGCCCGTTATACGCGCCAGTCCGAATACTGTTTTTTTTGAAAAGAAAAGCGCGAGCGAAAGTGCAAAAAATGTCACCGGAATAAAGTGAATACCAAATCCGAACACAGGTTTTAATGCGGATGAAAAAGCCTCACCGACTGAGCCGAGATGACCATATACCGAGAGAACCAGCAACAAACTAAGAGCAAGATAAATAACCGCAAAAATCTCCCGAGCCACATGCGACTCTACATCAAAGGAAAGATTACCTTTTCTCCTGCGCCTAGCCCCACGAAGCGGGGCAATCCGCCGTGAACCTACAGAGCGTCCCACCGGCTCACCTAGGAAAAAACTCATGAATCCCCCGTTATTTCTTGATATCCGTCTGCGCCTCCTCATGGCCAGAATTATAATAGAAAACCTGCCACGGCACAATAAAGGTCAATATTCTTACGTTATTTATGATAAAATACCCTCATGG
>JBBTWW010000087.1:0-7619 GCA_038062595.1 Patescibacteria group bacterium
ACACTGGTGATAAAGCACTCTTCCATGCGCATAATCTCTTTTTCCATGACAAACCGCTCCTCCACCTTCATTCCAATCTTCCTCGCAAGCTTACAAACGATCGCCATCGTAGTCCCGGCAAGCGCCTCGTCCTTTGGCACTATCAAAGTGGAATTACGAACAAATAAAACATTACTCGTCGTCCCCTCTGTAACGTGTCCATGGCGATCGACCAGTATCGCTTCCTGGCATTTCGCATCATTCATCTTTTGCTGTGCAATGATATTTGCAATAAGACTCGTGGTCTTTACAGCGGGATATGTCCTCTCGACACGCGCTGTAATCACATCAATACCACGACGATAATATTCCTTTGGCCACGGCTTGTTGCGTGTCACGATAATACAAACGGTCGGCTTCTTCACAGACATAAAGTCAAAACCATTCACACCGCGCGTGATCGTGAGGCGTATGCGCGACCTATCAAATCCATTTTTTCTCACAGCTGAAACAATCCACCCCCTCACCTGCTTCTTCTTCCACGATAGCGGCATGCGCATTAGCCGTGCGCTATTAAAGATCCTGTCCACGTGCGCGTCGACATTCCAAACTTTTACACCCAACGACATCAGCGTCTCAAAAACCCCGTCGCCATACAAAAAACCATGATCAAACACAGAAATCACAGCCTTTTTCCCGTCAACGAATTTTCCATTTATAAAAACCTTCATAGCGCAGGCTAGTATACACCCATACATCAGATAACTCTACTGATCGTCGCACATCACGCCAAGAAAAAGGCCTGCATTCTCATGCCCTGCGTCAGTATCGCTCACGTGTACTTGCAGGGTAGGATATCTGAACGAATCTTCGTCGTAAAACTTCTTGTCAATCACCATGTCTACGCCATAATGTAATCTATATCTTTTCTGTTCCCACGGACCAGCAGAAATTGGCGGTTCACGGGTATACTCTGACCACCCCTGATTACCGGCTAAACGTCCCAAGTCTTCATCTATATCCCGACATGGTGATGGAACCGGGCGGGCGGTCAACACTTCAAAAACTCTACGCGCAAATTCCCTCGAATCATCCATAGCCGCAGGCTGTAGGGTCGTGACCCCTCCAGGAATATCCGGCCGTACCTCCGGAACGGATACACATCCGATCGATAGAGCGGCAACAGCCGCAGATGAAGCTAAAAGTGATCTCATAGGGAACGATTGTATATGCCGCTAAGATATTGTCAAAGCTATTCATCCCTGGTCAAGGCCTTCTTGAGGGCTCCGGCCTTTGAAAGCGTCTCGGCATACTCGGCGGCCGCGTTGGAGTCCGCCACTATCCCGCCACCGGAGTGCAGTGACAGGACTCCATTGGATGCAAAGATCGTGCGGATCATGATATTAAAATCAAAATTTCCGCTAAGTGATATATAACCGGCGGAGCCGCAATAGACTCCCCTTTTATAATCTTCAAGCTCGTCTATTATCTCCATCGTCCTCTTCTTCGGACAGCCGGTAATAGAGCCGCCGGGAAACATTGCATCCAGCACGTCAATCGCTGTTTTATTTTTTTCCAAAATTCCAACGACCTCGGACACCGTGTGAATAACATGCGAGTATTTTTCTATCGCGCGATGCCTGGTCACGCGAACCGACCCTGGCACGCAAACTTTTCCCAAATCATTTCTCTCAAGGTCAACGATCATAGTTAGCTCCGCTTTGTCTTTCTCGCTTTTGAGTAATCTTGCAACGTTGCGGCGATCTTCTGCCGTATTTTTTCCACGCACCACGGTCCCTTTTATCGGCTTGGTGGAAACATGCGTTGATGAACCCTTTACAACACCTCTAACCAATTCTTCAGGCGAATTTGAAACAACCGCCCATCTATCACTCTCAAAATATGCCTGGTACGGGGACGGATTAATCTCTGTTGCGCGCATATAAATAGCAAATGGATCGCCGGAAAATTTCGTAGAAAACCTCTGCGAAAAATTAACCTGATACGTCTCGCCATCGCGTAGATATTTTTTTATTTTTTTTATTTTGGCCAAATACCCGCGCCGTGAAATATTTGGCTTTAGCAATCCTGTCTTTATTTGCGCCGGCTCGTTTGACAACTTTTGCTCAACCATTTTCTCAATCTGTCTTCGTTTTTGCATCGCATTGCTTTTTGAAGCGCCGACTCCGATTATCCACGACTTTTTCTTCACATGATCAATCGCAACCAAACGATCACAAAAAATCCAGTACTGCTCCGGACACTTCACTTCATCCACGACCGACTGGTGAACTCCGGCCAGACGAGCACCGTAATCATACGACAGGAATCCGACGAAACCGCCAACAAACGGCGGCGCATCTTTTGGAAGTTTTTTTCGAAATTTCAGCGAACTGGATTTTAGGATATTCAGTTGTGTTTCGCGCTTTCCCAGGCCTATAAAAGACCATCTTCCAGTACTGCCGGACTGCAGTAAAAAGGTCTGAATGCCGTTACCACGCGTACGCAGTTGTTGAAAAACCTCTATAGGTGAACAGAAAACATCTTTTTTTAAATCTATATAAAACATGCATCGAACACTTTACCGTCTCGACAATCTTTACACAATGTCACGAACTTGCCTTATTTCTGCCCGGGCAGAAATAGGAATATATACAAGCCGCTAGTCAACCGGCACGAACTAAAAGCTGGTTGATAACCAAGGCTATCAAAAAGCGGCTAACTATTATTGATCAATATTACTACCTCTCGTCCTCGCCATAGACGTGATCGTACTCGCCTTTGCGGTACTCGAGTATCTCGGATTTTTCAAAAAATCTGGCGACCTCCCTCTCGGCGGTCTCGACACTGTCTGATGCGTGAACTACATTACAGGAGACACTCATTGCAAGATCACCGCGGATAGATCCGGCCTCAGCCTTTCTGGCTTTTGTGATGCCGCATAGCAGACGAACGGCCTCAACGACCTCCAGCCCCTCCCAACACATTGCGACCACGGGCGAGCTCTTCATAAATTTCTCTACGCCGGGAAAAAAATCCTTGTCGGCGATGTGGGCATAGTGTTCACGAAGAAGAGCTGATTCGAGCGTCATCATTTTGATACCAATTAGTTTTAGACCCTTGTGCTCAAAACGTGAGATGACCTCACCGACTAGTCCGCGCTGAATACCATCCGGCTTTACGAGTACGAGTGTGCGTTCCATATATATTATATATTAAGTGATACTTAAATTTTAAAATGTTAGCAATTTTTCAAACTCACCTTTTTCGCTGTCATCATATGGGCCTATGATCGCCGCGTATAGTTTATTTGGGTCAAAAAGATCGGCGGACACGCGAGCGATATCGGCGACTGTAACCTGATCAACCGCGACTTGAATGTCTGCGAGCGACTTTAGCTTGCCGTAGAGGAGCTCATTTTTTCCAATAAGATGGGCATATTCCTCCGAATCCTCTAATTTCAAAACCAACTTGCCCTTTATATACTCTTTCGCCTTTGTTAACTCTTTTTCCGGAATTTTTTCGCCGCGAATCCTTTTATATTCCTCGACTATAGCCGTGATGGCGTCGCGCACGCGCTTCACGTCGACACCAGCGCGTGTGGAAATAATACCGGAGTCCACGTAATCATCCGTGGCGCTCTGGATGTAGTAAGCCAGGCCTTTTGCCTCGCGTACCGCCAAAAACATGCGACTGCTCATGCCGCCGCCAAGTACGACGGAAAGAACTTTTTCGACATAGTGATCCTGATGCTCTTCATGATATGCGGGAAAACCGACCACCACGTGGGTCTGTTCAGTTTTTTTCTTTCCGAGATGAACTCTGTCGGATGATTTATTTTCTTCCAACGGCGCGTGGATGCCGGTGTGTTTTTTTGTTGAGAAATCAAAAAGACGCTCAACTTCTTTTGCAGTTTTATCGTGATCGACATCGCCGGCTATCGCGACGATTGTATTGGAGGGTGCATAGAGACTGTTTTGGAAATCTTTAAAATCCTGACGCGTGACTGTATGAATGAGATCTTTCGTCCCAATCTGATCCCAACCCATCGGCTGGTCACCGTAGACCAATCGTTCAAAGTCCCAACCGACCTGATACATCGGCGTGTCCTGATACATATTCAGCTCCTCCATTATGACGCCGCGTTCTTTTTCTATCTCTTCCGGATCGAATTTTGAGTGGAGAAGCATGTCGGAGATAACGTCCAGGGCGACATCCTGATGTCTGGAGGCGACTTTTACGTAGTAGCCCACATACTCTTTGCCTGTGAACGCGTTGAAGTCGCCGCCGACCGAGTCGATGGCCTCGGAAACCTCCTTGGCGTTGGTGTACTTCTTCGCGCCTTTAAAAAACATGTGTTCGAGAAAGTGCGAAATGCCGTTATTCTGACGCGTCTCGTAGCGCGAACCGGCGCCGACGAGCACTAGCACCGTCACCGACTGTGTCGAGGTGAGTTTCTTGCTTACGAATCGGAGTCCATCTTTAAGTAGCGCGCGCTGTGGCATATTGGGTGCATAGTATCAGATTTCGTTCTATACGATCAATATGACTGCTGTTACAATAAAGTCCCGTGGCTAAAAAAAAACAGACATTTTTCGGCAATAGACTCTTTATACTTATGGGCCTATCGGCCTTGGTTACACTTGTCATAATTGGAAAATTATTTGCGCTTCAGGTTATTCAACATAAGTACTACGCAGCAAAAGCACAAGAAGGACATCTGGGATATACGGAGATCGAGGCGCGACGGGGCGAGATCCTGATACAGGATTATCACTCAAACGAGATTTTTCGTCTGGCAACAAATACGACGCTGGAGACAATATATGCAGACCCAACCCTAATAAAAGATCCTTCGTACATCGCCGACAAGCTAATACCGTTACTTTTTGACGAAGAGGCGGAGCAGAAAAAAGAAACTGAAAGAATTCGCCTCGCACGCAGATATCTGCCGGAAAGCCCTACGGAAGACGACCTGAAAGCTTTAAATTTGCGCGGGAAAGATGAGCTGTTTAATGTTTATAAAAGCGATCTTCTTACCAAAGTCAGTCAGAAAACACGAGCGGAAATCATACTTCTGGAAAATCCGGATGAAGCGACGGTAAAAGCCCTAGCCGCGCGCGCACTGCCGGGAGTGGAGGTCACGGACAAATGGATAATAGTAAAGCCGCAACTAATCAATGATCGTGAGTACACTGCGCGTACGCTGTCCCCTATCGTGGATATACCTTTTGAAAGGCTGTCCGAACTGCTCGTCGGAAGAAACCGGTATGTAGTTTTGAAACGCCGCATGATGCCGTCGGAGTCGGCAAAGATAAAAGAACTCCTCAAAGAAGACAAAGACTCAGGATTAAAACTTTTTGAGGGAATTGGATTCCAGGAAGAGCCGCGGAGATTTTATCCGGAAGGCGAGATGGCCGGCTCGGTACTTGGCTTTATGAATGACAAGGGCGGTGTATACGGAATTGAGCAGTACTTTGACACCTTACTGAAAGGTGAAAAAGGATTGTTTCGTACACAGCTGGATGCAACCGGCCAGCAAATTACCGTTGGCGATGATGTAATAATACAGCCCTCGGTGGACGGGAATAATATCACGCTCACGCTAGACCGTTCCGTACAACGGGAAGTGGAGCAGATGCTCACTCGCTCCGTCACCGCAACTCGTGCAGACGGTGGGCTGGTGATCGTAATGGAGCCTGACACTGGAAAAATCCGCGCCATGGCCCAATCCCCGACGTTTGATCCGAATAATTTTGGTGAAGCGTTGGCAACAGAAGATCTGTATCTCACGCAGGAAGAAAAAGATGCGCTCGTGCACACGCAGGAAGGAGAGAGTAATATCGCATACCTATACCTCGACCGTGATTCTGATTATAAATTAAAACTTTTTGAAACCGCTTTGGAAAATGGAAAAGTGATTTATGAAAAATATAAAAATAACATTGGACCGGGGGCGTACCTGAATAAATCAGTACAGGAAATATACGAACCAGGCTCGATCATGAAAGTAGTGGCCATGTCTATCGCGCTGGATGCGGCCGGGGTTACACCAAACACAACATACAATGACACCGGGCCGATCAAGGTGGATGAGTATGAAATCAGAAATGCGCTTGATAAATATTACGGCGTGGTTGATATGCGAACTGTTATTTCAAAATCGCTCAACACCGGCATGGCCTTTGTAGCGCGAAAAATGGGCCGTGATCTTTTTGGAAGATATTTGAAAAAATTCGGATTTGGCGAGCGCACGGACATAGAATTCGAGGGCGAGCAGACGGGCACACTGCAGGACCCCGGGCACTGGGCGGAGAGTGAGCTCGTCACTTACGCATTTGGCCAGGGTATCGCGGTCACTCCCATACAGATGATAACCTCTGTGGCCGCGCTGGCAAATGGCGGAATACTCATGCAACCGACCATAGTGGAAAAAATTGAATCACCAGATGGCAAGACGAGCATCGCCGCGCCGTACGCCGTACGCCGGGTGGTTTCCGAAAAAACCGCACACACCATCAGCGCCATGATGGTAAATACGATAGAAAACGGCGGCGCGGCGCGGGCCGTGATCGCAGACCACTATGTCGCCGGCAAGACCGGAACGGCGCAAACGTACAAACACGGCAAACCTCTCGAGGGTCTCGGCACCACCATCGTATCATTCATCGGCTTCGCACCCATCGACCACCCGCGTTTTATTATACTGGTAAAACTCGACCGCCCACGCACCACAATTTGGGCCGATGCCACCGCGGCACCGCTATTCAAAGACATCACAGAGTTCCTTTTTAAATACTACAACATCCCTCCGGACAAAAAATAAGGCTTATTTACGCCCTCTCTACATACTCTCCTGTCTCGGTATTGACCCTGATTTTTTCGCCAATGTTGAGGAATAGAGGCACCTGAACGGTAAACCCTGTTTCGAGCGTGGCCGGCTTCGTACCGCCCGTTGCCGTATCGCCTTTTACCCCCGGTGGCGTATCTATAATTTCCAACGCAACCTTCGGTGGAAGCTCGAGTCCGATTGGACTTCCTTCAAATGTAGTTACGACCGTGTCCTGCCCTTCTTTTAGATAATTAATCTGATCTCCGATAAGCGCCAGCGTTATACTGAACTGCTCAAAAGTCTGGGAGTCCATGAAGTACACGCTCTCGGTATCTTTGTATAAATACTGCGAGTTGGTTTTTTCTATGTGAACGATATCAAAGTTCTCACCGGAGACGAACGTCTTGTCGAGAGCCTTTCCAGTCTTCACATTACGAAGCTTCGTCCTCATTACCGGCTTACGCTGAGCGGTGCGCATAAAGCTGTTGCTTGTGATCACATAGGGCTCATCCCCTATCTTTACGACGCGCCCAACCTTCAAGTCTGTAATCGACTGTGCCATAGGGGCATTTTGGGCAAAAAAAAGCGAAAAGTCAACGCAGGACACACGAGCACCTAAGGCCTTGACTAACCAAGTATATTAAGGCATAATCGCCGCTATGGCTTTTGAGAACGGCGGAGACATTTTTACCAGACTTTTTGGAAAATCGGAGCAGGCGCCCGAGACGGCCGCGCACGCCATCAGCACGCTAATTGATGAGGTGCGCGCAATGTGTGGGTCCTCAATCGATTTTTCCACACGGGCGAA
>JBBTWW010000088.1:0-4261 GCA_038062595.1 Patescibacteria group bacterium
TTACCGTAATAGAGTGGGGCGGAGTTATAAGGTAGGTCTACTACCCTATAGTCTTGCCCGCACTTTTTCTATCAGGGCTGGCGACAGATGTGGTCGTTCCTCGCCGTCTACATTGAGATATGTTTTCATAACTAACGTTCCTGCTGTGGCCTCGTCTGCTTCGCCAATAATAGTGCGAGCGGCGGCGAGAACGCGTCGATCATTTACGCCTCCTCCAATCTCCTCCGCCAGTTCATCAGCCGGCAACCAATCTGCCGATGGAGCTACGAATCGCGTACATTGTTCACGTACCTCATTCACAAATCCATCTGAGAGCTTCCTCCCGTCCGTGGATTCGACAACCCCATCCTTCTTACCGTCTGAACGTACGCGTGCAATCAAAATACGCATAATTCTTTCGGAAACTTCGAGCTCACCTTTCAGTGCGTCTCTGTTAACCCACGTGAGCATATCCCCTCTCGCCTCTGCGGCCATTCGGGGATTTAACGCTTCAACAACTGCCTGAATCAGTCTTGGTGGATAGTAAAAATATAAACTTTCGCGCCAGCCACGTGGAGGTCTACCGCGAAAATGTTTTGGCTTTTCATGCAATTCACAAGCAGTTCGTACTGCCATATCTACGACATCCACGGACCGCTTTAGCATGTCTGCGATTTCTCGGTTTGTCTTCCAGTCCTCAGGTGGCTCTATCTCTTCTTCCATTATTCGCTTCATGCGCGCATACAGATCCGGTGAGCAGCTCTGCTCTTCGGTACAGGTAGCTCCTTCTATAACTAGACGTGGGCCAAAATGTTCGGCACTGCATAGCCCTGTGTCAGCCAACGCCTGCGGAATTAGCCATCTACAGACATTATCAGAGTGGATACCGCTTTTTCTCTTACCATCTGCGACGCCAGGCAAGCTGACTATAGTTCCCCACCCTTCCGGCAAAATTCTCTTTCTTAATCCACCTACTGTTATCGCCGTCACTGCAGGTGAATAATATCCCTGCATATTACGAAGACCATCTGCGTCTTCCACGCCGATACACCATCTGATGCCAGTCTGCCCATTGCCATCGCCTGTATCGGCATCAGCACTGTTAAGTTTGCTTGCAGTATTAATGACTAAGCCTTGCATGTTCACCCCTGGAAAGTTAGCACTTATTATATCGTCAACATTCATCCACTCTGCTGGCGGCTCTAGCGTAGCTAGACGAGCACGCGCACGCGCGATGAAAGAGGGCGAGTAGTATTCTTGGGGTTCTTTATTTCTATCCATATACGTTGCTCGGTCGCCGTCAGGTAGTTTGTTATCCGTGTACATTGCGGGAAGAATAACATCTCTGAAGACGCTCTTGGATATTCTTAAATCTTGCTCAATCTCCCCTGCCATAAGCCATCCATCCGGCGCAGGCTTGAGATCCTTGAAATATGTATACACCCTATATGCCAAACTACCTGAACAATGGGGTACTTTTTCCGATGTATTGATACCCGCTGGTACAAAAATTTTTATCTGGCCTGAGCCCGATCTTACTACTTTTGCATATGCTTCTGCCGCCCGTGGCGTGGTTCCGCATTTTTCTGCAAGCTGGTCAAATGTAAGCCATGCCGAACCAGGAGGACCTTCTTTGAGGATAGCATTTGTTATACATACAACGAGCTCCGGAGAGACAAAAATCACAGGACGAATAGTTCCTGGATACCTACATTGCCTGGTGCACAGTGTTTCAGTAAAACCTTCTCCGTTTGGATAACCTACATCAATCAGCCTGACAACTGTGTCGACATCGGTTCTTCCACCGGCTTTAATTATCCTGTCTGTAAGAGTTGGAAATGCGACCCAGTCATCTCCGGGAACAACTGGTATATCTTTTACGTATGCAAAAAACCGCCTCAGCTCCTCAGTAAGAGCTGGCGAGTAATGATTAACATTCAGGCCTCTATGATCACTGAATAGTTTGATTTCAAAATTGCACTCATTTGCAGAATCTACATTCTTGCATAAACCGCGTGCGCGATTTGCGATTATATTCACATTGATATCGAGTTCATCAGCCAACTCGGCCGGTGTCATCCAGCCTTCCGGAGGCGTGTTTACATCCTCGTCCTCGGCCAAGCCCTGACTAATACGCAATACCTCATCGATATCATCGATAAATTCTACGCCTGGAATATCAACATCGATGTCGGCAGGACCGCAACGATCGCCGCCGCCCCTTTGTGTAGTATCCTCCGGCACTATATATGCACCTCCGGCTATATGTGAATAAAGTATTTGTGGACGCTGCTGATTCTTGTCTACCCAGTCTACAACTATTGCAAATTTGCCGGGACGATTCGGATCCAGACGGGTGACGCGGCCGCCGCGTTGGCCAGCCATCACTAGAGAGCGTGTCGGCCGCAAGTTGAGACACACGCTCGCCTCATCATCATCAAATCCAACAATTAACAAATCTGCGTTACATAACACTGTAATCTCTCCGCTTCGAAATTTATCTTTCAGCTCTTGCTGTTCTTCATTGCTCATGCCTCCATGTATCACCGCCGCGGTAACACCATCTTTATTAAATGCCTCTGCCACATTGCTGGCATGCTTAATATTTATGCAAAAGGTAATCGCTTTTTCTCCTGAAAATGCCTGTTGATAGAGCTGTACGGCGGAGTGATTGCGGGCTTCAATGTCGAGTACCTTGGACATTTCGACCTCATCATAATCACCATCGGCAGAGATACCGACACCGGACAGATCCACATCCGTCTTCACTATGAAACAACGAAGTGATGAAAGCATTTTTTTCTCTATCGCACTCCGCAGCGTAACTTTATGAATTTTATTTGCGAGTAACATCGACACGTCTTTTCTCGTAGAATACGTATCCGTTGCTGTATATCCTATTTTCAAAGTGCCGCGAAATTTTGAGATGGCCTCCATACGAGCTTTTGACAGCGATAGGTGTACTTCATCCAAGATGAGAACATCAAAATCTGCCGGATTGAGCGTGCCGTCAGCGAGGCGGCGAAGAAATGACGCGTATGTGATAATAGTAACCTGGCGTCCGGTTTCTTTTGCGGCCGAATATATCCTGCCTACGTCTACGTCCGGTGCAAACTGTTCCATGCGCTCTACGGTCTGATCAACCAATATTTTACTTGGCACCACGATAAGGGTTGGTCTATCTAGGGCCTCAACCAATTCTGCAAATATAACAGTTTTACCAAATCCAGTAGGGAGAGACATATAGCCTTCTGTGCCGCCGTTCTCCAGAAATTTCTGCAGGGCTTCAAGTGCCGGTATCTGCTCGGGACGCAAAGTAGCACCTTCTCCACCTTCTTTGTGTATTTGCAAAAAGTTCTCGACAGAGTTCAGTCCGTGGATCCATGCAAGAGCTCTCTGCATCTCCGCCCTGTCTGATTCGAGCTTAGCACCGTCATCTGTCGTATCATTCGATAGGACAGCCTGCTCACGCGCCTTTATTCGTATATTTGCCCTGGCCCATTGCAGAAATAACCAGTATCTGGCTTTGTGATTTTCTCGAAGAGTTTTCAGAAATTCTGGTGAGGATAGGTCCTCTACTTGATTAGACTCGCTTGCCTCCACAGAGCCTGGCACTATCGGCTCCTCTCCAAGCGCACTTAGGAAGTCTGGCAAATTCGCCTCTATTGCTTCATGTATATGACCCATAAAGGCAGTATTATACATACTTATAGAAAGACGTCAAGCCTGACTGTTCCTATCTGTTAACCTGTAAAAACCGTACCAGGGCAGTGGCCGCCTTGCCGCGGTGGCTGATACGGGATTTTTGATCTGTAGATAGCGCGGCATATACGAGATCAAACCCATCTGGCCTGAAGCACGAACTGAGTGGAACGCCCGGGCGTAGTGGTGCTTCGATTGTCTTTGTAATTACGCCGTCTGTCTCGCCGTGGAAGTGGTGTGACGCTCCACTGTCGTCAACGTAAGTAATGTGCGAAACAAAACGCGCTGTGCGCTTTTTGTCCGGAACATTTTTCATTTCTTTCAAAAAATGCTCTATCCACTCTTCGTCACTTGCTTTTTCTTTTCCACGAAACCTGCGCGTCTTTACGCCTAGCTCGTCAGGAAGCGCATCGACATATATTCCGGAGTCCTCGCCGATAGTCGGTAGTCCGGTTTTTGAGTAGAAGAATCTGGCTTTCAATTCTGCATTTTCTTCGTGTGTCGCTCCGGTTTCTTCGACGTAGGCATCGATACCAAGTTCGCCAAGAGAGATGAACTCGATGCCGCCGCCACCGATCGC
>JBBTWW010000089.1:0-11353 GCA_038062595.1 Patescibacteria group bacterium
ATGTCCTGTAGGGCCTTGTATCGCTGTAGAATGCGCTGCACCTCGCGGGAGACACGGTAGTGCTCGTCGCCGACGACGCTAGGCTCCAGGACGGTTGACGTTGAGTCTAGCGGGTCTACGGCTGGGTATATACCGAGCTCCGTAAGCTGGCGAGAGAGAACGACGGTTGAGTCCAGGTGAGCGAATGTGGTCGCCGGAGCAGGGTCTGTGAGGTCATCGGCAGGCACGTATACGGCTTGTACGGATGTAATAGAGCCTTTGTTGGTAGATGTAATGCGCTCCTGCAGATCACCCATCTCGTTAGCCAGTGTTGGTTGATATCCCACCGCAGACGGCATGCGGCCAAGCAGAGTTGATACCTCGGAGCCTGCCTGGGTGAATCGGAATATATTGTCGATAAAGAGGAGAACGTCTTTCCCTTGTTCATCACGGAAGTTCTCCGCCATTGTCAGTCCAGTCAGGGCGACTCTGAGACGAGCACCCGGTGGTTCGTTCATCTGGCCAAACACCATCGCGGTCTTTGGTAGAACGCCGGAATTTTTCATCTCGTGATACAGGTCATTTCCTTCACGTGTTCTTTCTCCTACTCCGGCAAATACCGAGTAGCCACCATGCTCAGCCGCGATGTTACGGATGAGCTCCTGAATCAAAACGGTTTTTCCTACACCGGCTCCACCGAATAGACCTACCTTACCTCCTTTTATAAATGGTGCGATGAGGTCGACAACTTTAATTCCGGTTTCAAAAAGTTCAGTTTTTGTGTTTTGTTCTGTGAACTTTGGCGCTGGCCTGTGTATCGACATGAATTTTTTTCCATTAAACTTCTGTCCATCAACCGGATTACCCAGAACGTCAAACAGCCTTCCGAGGACCTCGTCCCCGACCGGTACGGAAATTGGCGCGCCGGTATTCACGACCTCCTGTCCCCTCTTCAGTCCATCAGTGGAGGACATGGCGACCGCGCGGACCTGCTTATCCATAAGATGCTGTTGTACCTCCAGGACCAGCTCTCCATCACCCAGCTTGGTCTTTAACGCCGTATATATCTCCGGAACATGCTCCGTGAACTCTACGTCGACGACAGCGCCGATAATTCTTGTGATAGTACCTGTTTGCATAAGTTTAAGTAAAAATTAAAAATTTAATTTATTTCAGCGCTTCGGCCGCGGTGGAAATCTCAGCAATTTCGGAGGTAATTCCGGCCTGGCGGACCTGGTTGTAGGTAAAAGTTAGATCATCGATTATTTCTTCTGCGGCGTCTGTTGCGTTTTTCATTGCGGCCATGCGCGCGGAGTGTTCGGACGCCTGTGATTCGAGAACGGCTTTAAAAACCTGCATCTCGGTAAATCGCGGAAGCAGGCCTTCCAGCACCTGGGATGCGCCCGGTTCAAATTTGTACTCGTAAGCCCTTTTCCTCTCTGTGGCCGCTTTCGCCCCGGCGAGCTCATGGAGAATCACAAGCAGGTTTTCCTCGGAAAGAGGAAGTAAAAGACGGAATGCCGGTTTTTGAACCAGCGTATTGATAAAATTAGGGTAAGCCAGATATACACGGTCGGTTTTCTTTGACGTGTAGTCATTTAAAACCATAGAGATCACCGGCCATATATCCTGAAATTCAAACTTCTTTAGCCCTGAAAAATCCGCAACGACCTTGTACCCCATGCGCATCATTGCGTCACGGCCTTTTTTGCCGATGGTTATAAAAGACACCGATTCTTTCGAGAACCCTTTTACGTTTTTCAAAACATTATTAATAGTGTTCGTATTGAGTCCGCCGCATAGTCCGCGGTCTGAGGTGACCAGCACCACTAAGGTGTTCTTTGCTTCTCGGGTCTCGAGCAGTGGGTGTGAGACGGTCCCTGTTTTACCAGCCACGCTGTTTAGAATTTCAAGCGCTTTCTCGGCATAGGCGCGTATCTGTAGAGCCGCATTTTGAGCACGACGCATACGGCTCGCCGACACCATCTCCATGGTTTTAGTGATCTGCTTAGTGCTTTTTACACCCTTGATGCGCCTGCGAATTTCACGGAAGTTTCCGGGCATTTTGTAGAATATTATCTATTTCAGTTTTTTACATTCTTCGCGATCATCCACTCTTGTGGGACGCGCTTGTTCTTGAACTCAGCCACAGCCTTTTTCAAACCCTCTTTCGTGCTATCACTAAGATCCTTTTCTTTTGCGATGGTTTCTTCGATCCTTGCATGATGTTCGTCCATGAACTCATACATATTTTTTTCAAATTCAGCGAGATGCTCGATCTGTATGTCGTCCAGCAGACCATTGGTTCCGGCAAATAGCACCATGACCTGTTTGGAAAAAGACAGCGTGGAAAACTGCTTTTGCTTCAAAACTTCCGTAAGCCTCTTTCCGCGTTCGATACGATTTAGAGTTCCCTCGTCAAGGTCGGAGCCAAATTGGGCAAAAGATGCCAGCTCGCGATACTGTGCCAGCTCCAGACGGAGGGTGCCTGCTACTTTTTTCATAGCCTTTGTCTGCGCGGATGATCCTACGCGGGAGACCGAGAGACCAACGTTCAACGCCGGGCGGATACCTTGATAGAAGAGGTCTGTTTCCAGATAAATCTGACCGTCTGTAATCGAGATAACGTTCGTAGGGATATAAGCGGAGACATCACCTCCTTGAGTCTCGATAATTGGTAACGCGGTGATAGATCCGCCGCCGAAGTCTTTGTTCAGCTTGCATGAGCGCTCCAGCAAGCGTGAGTGCAGGTAAAAAACATCTCCAGGATAAGCCTCGCGGCCCGGTGGGCGGCGGAGCAGGAGTGAGATCTGGCGATAAGCCACTGCGTGTTTCGAGAGGTCGTCGTAAACCACGAGCGCGTCCTGACCTTTGTCCATGAAGTATTCAGCAATAGCACAGCCGGTATATGGAGCCAGGTAGTTCAATGAAGCCGGATCGGTGGCCGATGACGCCACGACGATGGTGTAGTCCATGGCACCGCGTTTTTTTAGCTCCTCTACTATGCGGGCGATCTTTGCCTGCTTTTGGCCTATAGCTACGTACACACAGATTACATTCTCCCCTTTCTGGTTCACGATTGTATCCAGCGCGATTTGTGTTTTGCCGGTTTGGCGATCGCCGATTATCAGTTCGCGTTGGCCGCGGCCGATTGGAATCATGGCGTCGATCGCCTTTACGCCAGTTTGTAGAGGTTGATCGACAGACTGACGTGAAATAACGCCGGATGCGATGCGCTCAACCGGATAAAACTTCGTCGCCTTAATCTCTCCCTTCCCGTCTACCGGCTCTGCCACTCCATTTACCACACGGCCAATCATCGCCTCCCCTACGGGAACCTGGAGGATTTTTCCCGTGGCCTTGACGGACTCGCCCTCAGCGATTTTGGTGAAATCACCAAGGACGATGGCGCCAACGGACTCGTTGTCGAGGTTTAGAGCCAGGCCTTTTACGCCCGACGCGAACTCGATCATTTCATTTGATGCGACGTTTTTTAGCCCATAGATCTCCGTAATACCGTCACCTGCACGGACTACAGTTCCGACCTGCTCGATCTTTGCTGACAGGTCCCATTTATTGAGGTCGTTCTCAATGCTTTTTATAATGTCTTCCAGCCCGGGTGTTTTGTTCGATGCCATAATTAAAAGAAAAATAAATTTAAAACTTATTAAACAGCAAGACGTTTTTTCAAATCCCGTATCTTTCTGATAAGGCTCGCGTCAATTATGGAGTCACGCAGACGAACCACCAGCCCGCCCAGAATGGCGGGGTTTATCCTCTCTTTGATAATGACGGTGCACCCACTTATTTTTTGCAGCAACTTCTCTGCTGTTTCACGCTGAGAGATGCTTAGGGCGCGGACAGTGATCACGTCAGCCTCATCCACATTAAAAGTTTTCACGCGAAGCTCTTTCAGCGCCGCGATAACTCGCGGCAGGTCCGCCACCTGATTTTTTTGTACCAGAATGAATAGTAGTGCCTGGCTACCATTGCTCAACGGAATGGACGAGAGCATTTTGTCCAGAATAGCATTTTTTTCTTCATTACGCGTCAGTATGCCCTTCAATGCTTTAAATATAGTGGTGCGCTGAACGCCTGTATGAAATGCACCAAGCTCGCTGATAAGAGCACTGAGCTCTCCGGCCTCTTTAATTTCGAGACTTCGGATCAGTGATTGCGCGATGCTTTTTGGGGTTTTCTTCATGGTTATGCGGCCTCGATTTCTTTCAGCGCCTTGTTAATATTATGTTCATAAAACTCCTCACCAAGATCCTGTTGCAAAGAACGGGTGACGACGAGCAGGGCAAGTCTTCCGACGCGCTTTTTCGTCTCGTCGTAGAGCCCTTGCCGCTCGATCTCCATCTGCTCACGCGCGGAGTTTTTTAGCCTCTCGGCCTCAGTTTCCGCACTGAGAACAATCTGCTCACGGTCTTTTTCGCCCGTGGCCTTGGCCTCGTCAATTATCTTGGCGGCCTCGCCTTTTGCTTGCGAGCGTTTGGCGGTGAGCTCTTGCTCGGCCGCCGCGGCGTTACGGTCGATTTCCTCGGCTTTCACCAGGCTCTCGGCGATCCTTTGTCGTCGCTCATCCATAGCCTTTAGTATCGGGTGATACAGGAGCTTTGTGAGCACAAAAAGCAGAATGCCAAAGTTGACAACCTGGGCGGCCAGAACTTTGAAATCAATTCCAAGAGTAGTTAATGCTTCCATATTTCTTTAATCAGCGATGTTATACGAACTTGATGATCAAAGCGACAACCAATGCGTAAATGGCGATAGCCTCAGCAAAGGCGAGAGCAAGGATCATGGCGGCCTGAACCTTATCTGCGGCCTCAGGGTTGCGGCCAATGGCCTCTACTGACTTACTGCCGATCATGGCGATAGCGATAGCCGGCATGGCGGCGCCGAGAGCGATAGTACCTGCAACGGCTAGTAATTTAAGGGTTTCTGCATCCATAGTGGATAAGAATTAAAGAGTAAAAATAAATAAATAATTTAGATCCGACTGATTATACTGGCCCGTAACCGACTAGTCCAGACTTGAAATTTTTTAGTGATGACTACTGGTTGCCGAGCTCAAGAATACCAGCGTCAGAGCCATAAATACCAGTGACTGCACAAGCCCGACGAACACCTCGAGGCCGTAAAACGGGATAGGAACTATATATGGTGCCAGGAACAGCATGACCACCAGGAGCACCTCGCCCGCGAAGATATTGCCAAATAGACGAAAAGAAAATGACACGATCTTTGCGAACTCTGACACGATTTCCAGAAGTCCCACAAAAAACTGTATCGGTCCCGTGAAGTTAATGAATTTTTTAAAATATCCAAGGCGGAGATGTTTTATACCGCAGTACTGGACGTACAGGATCGTGGCCAGTGCCAGCGCCAGAGTAAAGGAAAGATCGCTACTGCCCGCGCGAAACAGAGGAACGAACTCAGTTTCGTGCTCGGCCGCTGCCGCTTCAGCCACGCCGTCGATCGCTTTTGTCGCCACAGCTCCTTCAACAGCGCTCTCTGCGGCAATCTCGCCTATCCCCACCTCTTCCTCAAAAAATCCGATCGAACCAACACCAGGAATCAGCCCCATCCAGTTTGAAAAAAGGATAAAAATAAAAATAGTTACGGCATATACAAAAAACTCACGCGCCTTTTTCTTGTCGCCAGTGAACATCTCTATCATGCCCAGTAACCATTCAAACAGCATCTCGAAGAGATTCTGGAGTCCGCTCGGCACCTTCTTGACCTTGCGGCCCGCGAGGTAGCCAAGCGTGATGAGCAGGGCCATAACAAGCCACGTCGTAAGCAGAGAGTTGGTTACCGGTAGGAAGCCAAACAGGGTGAAGATTTTTTCGGCGGCAATTGATATCGGGTGCATATTTTTTTAAGGCTTAAATATTTATTTGGCTTTCTGGACCGACCTCACGATCTTCCAGACTATATATAGAGAAGCGATGAGCCCCAGCGCTATACCCACCAGTGTAAATATAGGATGAGTCTCTAGCAGCCGGTCTACGTATCTTCCCAGCAGGATGAAAACCAGGGTTGTGATTGCCGTGGAGAAACCGACTTCTACGGCCATAGTGGCCACGGTTTTGTTGGGGATCATTTGGAAAATAGTTGCTTAAACACCGCCAAATGTCAATACTGCTACATTTTTTTTCGGTTGCCATGCCGACAAAATTCCAGTATCGCAGGAATTAACGAAGCGGCGATTATCAAAAGTATGATGACTGTCAGGTTGTCTTTTACAAAAGGAATTGCGCCAAAATAAAATCCCGAGAAAACAAATATCGCCACCCACGCCACGCCGCCAACCACATTATAGGTGAGAAAAGCGGGATAATTCATCTTCCCCACCCCGGCCACAAATGGCGCCAGCGTCCTTACTATAGGAATGAATCGTGCGAGCACGATAGTTTTTTTGCCGTAGTCATGGAAAAAAGACTTCGTCCTCTCGAGATGTTCGCGCTTAATAAATTTTATGAATACTTTTTCTCCGAAGTAGTGCCCCATCCAGTAGTTCACAGTGTCTCCCAGTATGGCGGCCAGCGAAAGGAGTAAAAATAGAATATACGGATTCAAGATGCCGGTTGCCGCAAAAGCGCCGGAAATAAATAGCAATGAATCTCCCGGGAGGAACGGTATAAAAACAAAACCTGTCTCAACGAAAATAATGAGAAAAAGCATTACATAAACGAAATCTCCATAGCCTTGAATGAACGTAGATAGATAAGCATCCATATGACGAATATACCGCCAAGGCCGCCCGGTGGCAAAGCCTAGACACGAAGCTCACCACGAAACCCCCTGGCCGCATAGTTAAGATTCCGCACCGTTACGATAGTCCCGAAAGCGTCAATCACTTTCCTGTATGTAGTCTACTACGATAGAAATAATACCTTGCACCGTGTCACCACCCGCTTACGCAATTTTATTTCTAGAAAAACGACAGCGGAAAAAATACAAACCCGTTCAGTATCAGTTTAGCAAAAATGAATACCATTACGACTCTCCGTAGCCAAACATTTTTTGAAATCCATAATTTTGTCGAAATCAGAGCGAGGACTCCCCACCAAATCAGGTGCAATATCCATATGATCACTTTGCCAAGCAATGCTGTTACCGGTTTTGCCTCGTTTGAAGTATAGGTGTCTATCTCAACACGGAACCATGGAGATATAACCAAGCGAAAATCATTATAAGGCGAGGTGAGGAGCTCGTTATAGTATTCTACATATATCTCATCTACCGTATTCAATGGTGGATATACCGCTGGAATAAGAGCGGAAAAAGGTTGCAACATTAAATCATATACCCAAAAATTTATATCGCCCTTTCCGAAGTACTCGTTCATGTTGCCGCAATATTTGTCTTCAAAGGAATTAATGGGCGAATTGCAGACCTCGATCCATTCCGTTTGTAGAGAGGAACTGGATAAAGAGGCTGCAATAAATAAAAACAGAAATAGGAGGAATTTTTTGAGATGATCTTTTATAAAATTCATAAGCTAGTCGGTTACTTCTATATGGCAAGCGAGTGTAAAATTTGCAGGCAGACCTAAGGGAAGCGGAACGTTGTCAGAAATTGTAATCTTTAATTTCACTTTTTCATTAAGTTTTGTAGCATTGATTAACTTTTTCTTTGAATCTAAGGAAATTTCTGCCGTAGAAGATATTATCCCATCCTCTAAAATTCCAATACGAAAATAGACATTTTCATCCATAGTTTGAATGAAAAATTTTGTATTTTTTTCAGAATACTCTTTGTAAAAAGAGTAAAAATTTTGTTGGGTATCGTTCGCAAATACAAAAAAGACATTGTCTTGTGATACATTTTCTATGTAAGGATGTGGCGTTGAAATAATTTCGAGCATTCCTTCAAGAACAACGCGCCCGCTTTCATCTCCGTCTGAATCTACGGAGAATAACTTGCCAGAAGCTCTGCCGCAATCTTTCAAGTAATCTAACCTAGAAGGATTCTCGGTTGTTTGCGGAGTTGTTTCTTTAATGGTTGCAGTAGAAGGAATTACCGTAGAAGTTGATTCTGGAATATCAGAGTTGATTGAGCCTTCAATAGGGGGAGTATTAACTATTTTGAATAAGAGATAAGCCGCTAGTATTGCAAAGAGTATCAGCAGGAACTTCAAGTCGCCTTTTATTCTATTATTCATAGATGTCGTTGTTTTGGTGAAATAAAATTGCGAATAAAATTTCAGTAAAAATTTTCAAAATGTTTTCTATTACATATAACGTCCGCGTACTAGTGTTGCGTTAACAGCAGTTAATATAGCAGAGAATCGGCTGACAATAAACGGAAAACGGCGATTTTAAAGTGTACATGATTTGAATGGGAATGTGGGATTATTGGTATGTTTTAATATAACCAACCCATTTCCCTCGCTCATGTTTGGCCAACTGACCGGACTGCAAAGTCTGCGTGGAATTGTACTCTGCTTAAACGCCAATGAAGATGAGCTTTATGGCGTCAAACGCTATCTCTACGAAATTCTACAGATTTTGTCAGTGTCCCAACTTGAAAAAACGGCTTTAAAAAGCCTTCTTGCTACATCAAATATACAGTCTTCCATCGTCAGCCACGAAAAACAGCTTCCCTTAGCCATTTTCTAACGCAACACTAGTGCGTCCGCGCGTATGCGATGTTGCGATAGCAATATGGGTGGAGCGAAGCGGAACCGCATACACGCTGTTAGCTGATGTAACGTCAATTTTTCGTTCGGCGCTAGCCGAACAACAAAAAGAGCATTTTATTTTTTCTTTTTAACTTCGTAATACTCTCTACCTTCAAAGAATATCAAAGTTAACATTACAACGATTGATGTAAAGCCAACTCCTTGAGATGGAATTTTTATCATTGCATCTGGGATGCCACTAAATGAGCCCGATAAGCGCCCCCCCGTAGGATTATATAAATTGAATAGTCGACATTTTGAAATATCTTCTTGACGCACACCGTTTTCGGCATTGCTAGTCACGTAACATTCAGCTACAAGAGATCCATAAAATAGGGTGGTTACAGCTATTATAGTTAAAGCTAATATTGAAAATTTACGCTTGTTTGCTGCAAGCCATGTCCAAAGATTTTTGAATACTAGGCCATATAATAATGCATATATTGCTATATAGATTGTTAAATTTTTAAGCCAATGAAATGGTAGATTCAAAATGTTGCCTCTATCTGCAAAGAATAGAAAGAGTGGATAGGTAACAATTGGAGATAGTATGAGTAAAACTTTTTTGGCTTCCCATTTTTTGAGGGCAGAAAGTAAAACTGCTATTGCAAAAAATCCACTAAAAAACAATAATAGTCGTGCAGGAGAAAAATAAATAGCAATGATAAAAATTCCAGTGATGATTAATGGTGAGTATTTTTTGATTTGGATGATTTGTTTGTTCATAGCTTGAAAAGAAAAATAAATATTATTTGTAAGCTTCGGAGAAGCTAGAAAATTTACGTTATTTCAGCTAACGTTTGCGCGTAGCCGATGTTTTGGCCTGTTAAAATGTATCACGAAGTGATCAAACAGGCCAAAATATGGGCGTAGCGACCCCGCAACGCGGGGGTGCGGAGCCGCAAAGTGCGTGTTATATGATGTACATGTTTTCCTTTAATTTATAAAAGAAATTTCTCTTCAAAAGAAAGCTCCGATTTTGTTTTTCCGTTTGGGGTGGCGGGCAGAGGGTAATTAAAGGGGTGAATGCCCGCCACCCCAAACACCATAACTATGGCAATTATTTCACTGCTTTCAATACAATTTTTAAATGAGATGCTTTTTGTTCTTCTTTTCCTATGAATGGAATTTCTTCTATTCTTTTAAGTCCATTCATTTTAAATGATTCAATTATTTTTATTTTTGCATATGGGGTAAAACCCATAAAGTGTCCAAGTAATTCGCCTTTCCAATTGTTCTTGACTGCAATGTTGTAGAAGCTACCTCTAATTTTTAAAAATTTGGTTAGTTCGCCTATTCCTTTTGATAAATCCGTGTATTCCAACGCACCGGCAACAAAAATGAGATCGAATGAATTAGCTGCCAGTATCTTTTTTTTATTTTTCAAATCGTGCAATCGATTAATATTTTCCAGGTTACCAATATAAAATTTAATATTTTTAAATTTATGTTTTTTATTTATTTTTTCAGCGGCTTCTATCATTTTTTGAGAGTAATCAAATCCAATGATTTCTATATTTGAATACTTTTCTGCCAATGCAAAACTAACTAGGCCTGTACCGCATCCTGCGTCAAGTATTTTCAGTTTTTCTGTTGGAAGAGGAACTCTCTGTATAAAATGAATCAGTGCTTTTTTATAACCATTCCATGTAATCAGTTTGTCGTATAAAAAGCCGAGTAAGTTGTAGAAAACAATGCTTTGTATGTTTTTTTTCATATTTCAAAAATTCATGAGCTTATTTTTTTGTGCCATGAGCAATATAACGGAACCCTAATAAATGTTTCTCCATCGTGACTGAATTGCCAAGTAGTTCTTCCAAATCCTCCCATGGCCTTCTGCCGAAGTCGCCACCATAGAAATTTGACCATCTGCGCCAGACTCCATTAAGTACTCTGAAAACAGGATTATCGCTTAGTTTGAAGTCTAAAATTGATACTTTCCCGTCAGTTTCAATGGCTGAAATGGCCCTTTCTAGCGCAAGCCTGAAGTCAGGGATGACGAATAAAACATCAGCAAAAAGCACTGCGTTAATTTTATGCGGTGGTGTAAATTGTGCAGCGTCAGCTTGATGTAGTTCAACATTTTGATAGCCACCTTTTTCAATTCTTCTGCGAGCAATTTCCAGCATTTTTTCACTATACTCAACTCCGATAATTTTCCCTGATTCTCCTACCTTTTCATGGAGATATGGAAAATTTTCCCCTGTGCCACAGCCAACTTCTAGAACTGATTGACCTTCTTGTAGATCTAAAACATCCATAGCTCTTCTTCTATTAGTTAAAACTATACTTCTCGAAAGGTCATAGAATCTTGCATCCCTGTCGTATATTTTTCTTACACGCGTCAGTTCATGACTTTCTTTTTTATCATTGCTTTCTATCATTAGATATCTTGTTAAAGTGATTTTTTACTTGGTAGTGTGTATTGTAGTCAGATTTTCTTTATAAATAAATCGTTTCCGGAGCGTAGCGGAGGAGACACATTATATTCCCCTCTATAAAAAAAGAAAAACAAAATCGGGATTCTTTTTAAGAGCTTGGCGTAGCCAAAAAGGAAAACATGTATTTCATATAACGTTCGCGCCACTAGTGTTGCGTTCCGTGGCAACATGAACGGAGAACTTCTTTGATTGTAGGGCAAAAAGGGACTTTGGGCAATTTTTCGATTTGAGCCAAAAGGCG
>JBBTWW010000090.1:0-3489 GCA_038062595.1 Patescibacteria group bacterium
GGATCTGTTAGGACGATGACACCGGCGATAGATGCCAGTAAAATAGCGGGTAACTTTGGTGGCGGCGGACATCTGCAGGCGGCCGGATTCAAGGTGCAGAGTGAGACGCTGGAGGCAGTAGAACAAAAAATGGTCGCATATCTGCGTGACCTGCAGAGCAGGCAACGCACTCCTGCAAAACAAACGGAAGCACCCGAAACCTTTCAACCAATAGAGGCTCAACCACAAAAAAAAGAACCTACGGTGCTGGAAACTCTTATGAAGGAACCTAATACCGACTTCCCAACCCCACTGGATATGCGTGTAACGGAGCCAACAGAATTTAACTCAACCGCGACGCCGGACGAGTTATTGTCTTAAAGTCCGGTTTTTTTGAGCCACTGTCCTGTCAGTGACTTTTTGTTTTTTGCGACATCTTCCGGAGTACCTACCGCTATGATCTCACCTCCTTTGTCTCCGCCTTCCGGGCCGAGATCGATAATGTGATCGACAGATTTTATGATATCTAGATTGTGCTCGATGGTAACCACCGTGTTGCCCCTCTCGACAAGCTGTTGAAGAACATCCAGAAGTTTTTGCACATCTTCAAAGTGCAGACCTGTCGTAGGCTCGTCCAGGACGTAGAGCGTCTTGCCGGTAGAGCGCTTTGACAGTTCTGTGGCCAGCTTGATGCGCTGTGCCTCTCCGCCGGAGAGCGTGGTAGCCGACTGCCCGAGGTGGACGTATGACAAACCGACCTCAAAGAGCGTCTGCATCTTCTGTTTGACCGATGGGATATTAGCAAAAAACTCAAGTGCCTCACTCACTGTCATGTCTAGTACGTCTGCGATATTTTTGCCGCGATACGTGATCTCCAGAGCCTCGGAGTTGTAACGCTTGCCCTTACACTCTTCACACATGACATAAATATCCGGAAGGAAGTGCATCTCTATTTTCTTTAGACCGTCACCGCTACAGGCTTCACAACGACCGCCTTTGACGTTAAAGCTGAAGCGGCCGGTCTTGTATCCGCGAAGTTTTGCCTCCGGAGTCTGTGAAAAAAGATCGCGTATATCCGTAAAAACACCTGTGTATGTGGCGGTATTCGAACGCGGCGTGCGGCCAATCGGCGACTGATCGATGTTAATAATCTTATCCAGCTCATCCATGCCTTCTATCTTGTCATGGGCGCCCGCGGTGGCGTGAGAGCCATAGAGTTTTTGTGCAACCTCCCTAACGAGTATGTCATTAATCAGAGTGGACTTACCTGAACCGGACACTCCTGTAACTGCGATGAATATACCAAGCGGAAACTCCGCAGTAATATTCTTCAAGTTATGCTCGCGGGCGCCCACGATCTTCAGAAAACTACCATTGCCGGCGCGCCTGCGTGACGGAACTGCGATTTTTTTCTTACCGGAAAGATACTGCCCCGTAATTGATCTGCTGTTCTTCATAAGCTCCGCAGGCGCGCCGACCGCTACTATCTGTCCGCCATCCTTACCTGCGCCGGGACCGATATCGATAATGTAGTCCGAGGCCAGCATAGTATCCACATCGTGCTCCACTACGATCACTGTATTGCCGAGGTCGCGAAGATTTTCTAACGTCTTTATCAGCTTCGCATTGTCATTCTGGTGTAATCCGATCGACGGCTCGTCCAATACATAAATAACTCCTGACAGACGCGATCCTATCTGTGTTGCCAGCCTAATACGCTGAGCCTCACCGCCTGACAGCGTATTAGCCGCACGATCGAGAGTGAGATACGCGAGACCGACATCCTGCAGAAACTGTAGGCGATTTTTGACCTCTACTACGATCAGCCGTGCGATCTCTGCCTCCATCTTTGACAGCTTCAGGCTATCAAAAAACTCTCTCACGTGGACTACAGAGAGCTGTGTCACGTCGATAATGGACTTGTCCCCGACAGTAACAGCAAGAATCTCCGGACGCAGACGTTTGCCGTCACACTTCTGGCACCTGGTGATGCGCATGAACTGCTCTATTTTTTTACGAATATAATCAGAGTCCGTCTCTAGATAACGACGCTCAAGATTTGGGATCACGCCCTCAAATGTCGTCGTGTACTTGCCCTGGAAAGAGCTGGACTCCGAGCCGACACTCACGTCGTACTGCTTTCCTCCACTGCCATATAGCACAATATTCATCGCCTCGGCAGACAGCTTGCCTATCGGCGTATTCATGGAAAAACCGCTTGCTCTAGCCACTTTTTCGAGGATCTTATTATACCAGGTTAGATGTGAAGTGGTCGTCGACCACGGCATAATAGCTCCCTCCGCCATGGTCAGATTTTTATTTGGAATAATCAACTCCGGCTCTATCTCCAGCTTCGTTCCGAGACCGTGACACTCAGGACACGCGCCGTGAGGGTTATTGAATGAAAAGCTCCTAGGCAAAATCTCCGGGATACTCAAGGAACAATCCGTACATGCGAATCTCTCGGAAAAAATCTGCTCCTCGCCTGTGTCGTTATCTGCAACAACCAATAAACCCTCGCCGAATTTGATAGTGGTCTCGACAGAATCCGCAAGCCGCGTGCGATTTGGATTCGCTGTTTCAACATCCTCTCCGGAAGCAAGTTTTTTTACGCGACGACCGAGGTCTTTTATTACCAGACGGTCTACGACGATTTCAATCGTATGTTTTTTGTTCTCATCAAGCGTAGGCACGTCGAGTATGCTCATTACTTCCCCGTCCACGCGCACCCGTACAAAACCTGACTTTTTAATTTTTTCAAAAACTTTTTGATGTTCCCCCTTGCGGTCGCGCACCACCGGCGAGAGCAGGAGTATCTTCTTCCCATCCGTCATAGATGTAATACTCTCAACTATCTGACTGACGGTCTGGCGTGCTATTGCGCCGCCGCACTGCGGACAGTGTGGCTTGCCAACTTTTGAAAAAAGCAGACGCAGATAATCATATATCTCGGTAACAGTACCTACAGTCGAGCGCGGGTTACGCGGAGCGGTTTTTTGATCAATTGATATGGCCGGCGACAACCCCTCTATGGAGTCCACATCCGGCTTTTCCATTAATTGTAAAAACTGACGCGCATATGTAGATAGACTCTCTACGTATCTCCTCTGCCCCTCGGCGTAAATAGTGTCAAAAGCAAGCGACGACTTGCCAGACCCCGAAAGTCCTGTCATAACGGTGAGTTTATTCCTTGGAATCTCAACCGTGATGTTCTTCAGATTATGGAGCCGCGCTCCCTTTACCACTATTGCATTTTTCATGTCCATATTGCCCATATTACTTAGTGATTTGACGTACGTGAAACGCTAGCACACATATTCAGAAACTTCAATCCTCCGTGTATGGCGTTTCCTAGGGCATGTGCACAGGCCCTGGTTGATCTTTGCCTATCAATCCGTGCAATGTTTTTGTTTCCGCGCCATTTGCAGGCCATTGATTATTGTCTTCCCTAAGCCATAATTCACCGCTCGAACCGCTCAACGATTTCATCTCCGCGCAAGTTTTCGGCGT
>JBBTWW010000091.1:0-16068 GCA_038062595.1 Patescibacteria group bacterium
CTTGGGATTTCGTCCAGTTTCTCACATCAAAAACCGGTGCACAGTCGTACATAAAGGATGCAAAACGTCCAACAGCACGTCGTGATCTCATCGATACGCAGGAAAAAGATGCAGTGCTTGGCGTCTTTGTAAAACAGCTAGGGTATGCAAAGAGCATTCCGATATATCACGACCGTAAGTTCGCGGAGTTCATCAATGGGGCTATCTCTGACGTGGTAGATGATAATAAGAATCCGACACAGGCTCTCAGCGATGCGCAGAAGCTTGTGAATGGCGTACTGCCGCTAGAGGGTATCTATCCCTTGAAGTAACCACGTACGAACTCTTCTGCACTCATTGGCTTCTTACCTTCCGGCTGGAGTATCAGTGGTATAAATGCGCCTTTTTTTGTACCTATTCCAAGCTGTTTTGGTGATGTAAGAGCCCACTCTCCTGTATTAATTTTTTGTTCAGAATGAGTAGCTGAAACAATTTTTATTCTTTTTTTGTTCAAAAAAGTATAGCAGGATGGCCATGGTGTAAATGCACGCACTTTATTAACAAGTGACACGGCATCCTCCAGATTAAAATCTAGTAAACCATCTTCTTTAGATATCTTTTTACAGTAAGTGGCGCTGGAGTTATCCTGCTTCATTGTAGTAATCTTTTGTTCAAAAAAATCAACTAATACTGATGGTAGTTTTTCGGCAGTTAGTTTGGATAATTTTTCTGATAATAACAGATAGTTATCAGAGTCTTTTATAGATAACTTAAATTGCTCAAGGATATCACCTTGATCTAAAAATTTATTCATTAGCTGGAGGCTCACGCCAGTCTCGCTGTCGCCATTTCTCAGAGCCTCCTGGATAGGGGATGCTCCTCTGTATTTAGGCAAAATAGAGCCATGTACATTAACGGATCCATGTCGCGGGATACTTAATATATCCTGTGGGAGTATCTGCCCGTAGGCTATTACCACGATAAAATCCGGTTTTATGGACTCGATTTTATCTTTTATTGAAGCTATTTTCTCTGGTTGTTGTACTAAAATATTGTTCTTAGTGGCGACTTGTTTAACAGGGCAGGATGTCGTCTTAAGGTTTCGGCCAACAGGTTTGTCAGGCTGGGTTATTACCATATCTATACTAAACCTTTTATCCTCAATCAGAGCTTCCAGGGCCCGACAGGCAAACTCTGGTGTACCGGCGAATATGATAGATATAGGCTTACCCATTGACATAATTGCAATATTTGATATAATGCCGGACTTTGTAACAGCTTTATAGACCTGTATGGATATAGATTACCACAAGGCGGGGGAGCTAATAAGCCAGGCAAGCAATATACTGCTGGTGTCTCATCGTAAACCAGACGGCGATACTCTCGGCGCGTGCCTGGCTATCTATCATTATGTGAAGGCGATGGGTAAACAAGCCACGCTTGCCTGTATAGATACACCATCAAAGAGGTTTGATTTCATGCCCGGCGTAGATGAGTACCATAAGACTTTTTCATTGAAAGATTTTGATCTTGTTGTGGTATGCGATGCCGGAGACTCTGCAATGACGAATTTTCATGAGATATATCCTAATTTTTTGAGTAACGCAGTTCCAATACTAAATATAGATCATCACGTCAGTAACGATCACTTTGGTAAGTGGAATGTAGTGGAGGCTACTGCCGCGTCCGCCACGATCATAGTTTATAAAATTCTAAAGGCGATCGGAGTGAATATAACTCCTGCTATGGCAATCTGCCTTATGGGTGGGATTTATAACGATACCGGCGCATTTATGCATGCGAATACGAATCCGGAGGTTTTCTATATTGCGGCAGACCTGATGAGTACCGGAATAGATGCTTCCAGGATATCCGCGGCAATGTTTCGCACAAAACCGGTCACACAGCTGAGGCTCTGGGGAAGAGTGCTGGAGCGTATGAAGATAAACGATAAAAATGTGCTCTCGGCAGTTCTCACGCAGGATGACATACGGTCGTGTGGTGCACGTGCCGATGAGACAGGCGGTGTCATAGATCTAATGTCTTCGGTAAGTGGCGCTGACCTTGCCATGCTTGTTACGGAGGATGGAAAGGGCTTTATAAAGGGATCTTTTCGCACACGTCGTGACGACATAGACGTGGAAAAAATCGCAAAAAACTTTGGCGGCGGAGGTCATAAGAAGGCCTCCGGTTTCCGTATGCCAGGCAAGCTGGTACAGGAAACTGTATGGAAAATTATTCCCGACGAGGGTGGAGTAGGTAAGTATGTGGGATAGTTAGGCGTAATTTGTTATAATACTTCCCGTATGATTCGGAGATTTTTTGCCGCGCTTATAATAATGTTTATTCTTGTAGTTTCTTTTCCGCTATCTCTCCTTTTTGCAATACTACAGACCTACGGTAATCCAGAGATGGTGAAGAATGAGATTTTGCCGCAGAGTTATGCTGTGGTCCCTGGACTGCTGGCACAGCGTGTAGCTGAGGAACAAGACGCAGATGATGATCTCAAAGACCGACTTGAGCAGACACTGCGGGAATCTCTGCCTCAAGATGAGTACGCAGGCCTGCTCAGTACTATATACGACGGCGTGCGTAATACACTTGGAGAGCTTGCGAATGGTGAGTCCGTGATATCGATACGGGAAGAGAAAAAAGCCCTAGGTAATGCGGTAAAAAAGGCACTAATGCGTTATCCTGTGTGTACGACAAAAGGAGACTCCAGTAGTACCTGTTTTCCGTCTGATCTGCCGCGCGGTGAGTTGGTGCAAAAAGTGGATGAGTTTATATCTTTGAATCTTCCATCTGAGATGGAGCTACAAAATCAGGGTCAGTCGCAGATGATCCTGTGGGCTTCACAGGCCATTCGGTATCGGAGTGGTATACAGATGGCTATCGCATTATTTATTGCGGTGTGTGCAGGATTGGTTGCGCTAATTATATTCAGGCCGCGCGGCGCAGTACTGATATGGAGCGGCGTTGCGGTTTTTGCCGCGGCGGCCGGCATGAGCGTTATGGGATTCATACTCACGTCATTCGTGGATCTAATGCAAAAAGACCAACCGCTTCCCGGGGCAAACGAAGCATTTGCGCGTTTTGTTATCAGCTTCCCTGAGGCTTGGATATGGCACATGGTGCCTGTTCTTGCCGCCGTGGCTGCCGTGCTGATCGCAATAGGTATCCGTTTGCGAAATTCCGCAACGCAAGCGCGCACTTAATAAAATTATTCTTAAATGAGCCATCTGCGTTATACAGCACCGTTGAGTGTAGCAACCGTAGTAAGTATTACTGCACACGTCTTGGTACTATCACGCATGGATCCGTGTTTCACACCAGGTGAGGTTTCGGTATGTCAGTCACTGTCAGGACTATCGATATCACTTTTTTTTATCAGCCTATTTTTTGTTCTAATAAGCCTTTTCACGCTTTTAGGGTTTTTATTTAGAGTATGGCTCGTAAAAGGGCCAGCGTTTGCAGAATTTTTCTCTATATCCCTGAGGCAGGGGTTACTTTTGACATTTGCCAGCGTGCTTTGTCTTTTTCTGCTTTTATTCGAGGTGCTCACATGGTGGTCCGGTCTACTTGTCGTGATAGTCGCTTTTCTACTTGAGCTTTACTTTGCGACAAGGCCTTAATTAGATGCCGCCATCACCCCGGTCGGATTGTGCAAGATGCGGATTTTTTCAAAAGGCCAGAGTATCAGTGTGGCTTTGCCTTCTATTCTATCGAATGCGACTAGGTGATCTATGTCTTTATCGCAACCGGAATCGAGAGAGGGAAGGAAGCAGCTGCGCGAGTCCGTGCTTTCGCGCCTGTTGTCGCCAAGTACGTAGTAGTATCCTTCCGGAACCGTTACTTTTCCGGTACTGCCGCTTAAGAATGTTTTATCTCTGTTGACGTCGTTCAGATAGTACTCGTTTAGCGCAACGCCGGAAGGGTTTGATTCATTGTATATGTACACAATGCCATTCTTAATTTCTATCTGGTCACCTGGCTCGCCTATTATGCGTTTGATATAAAACTCCTTATCGTCATGGGGTGGATGGAATACCACTATATCGCCGCGTCGAGGTGTCCTATACCTGAGTCCAAAGAAGTTTTGATAAATGGATTTATTCACTATCAGATACTCGCCGAAGCCGTGCTGGCAGATGTCATCAATGTCATTGAGTGTACTGCACATCGATGGGCCAAACACCTGAAAAGGGGATACGAAGTAAGTCCTGACGGTATACACGAGGACGACGATGATTAATATATTTACGACTACGTCCAGTACGAAAAGAATGCTGCGTTTTTTCTTTGAGGATACCGGCAGTTCATCTACGATTTCTTCTTCAATCTCAAAAACCTTGTCGAGAGGGTTGTTGCTTTCCTGTGTCATGGTTATGAGCATAATAACAGAAGCGGTGAGATTCGCAAGAATCGTGATATACTATATTAGTATGTTATCTGAGTTTTTTTATCGGAATTACTTGGAGGAAAGTGAGCAGGTGTATCTCGTAGTACACAGGCACCTGTTTATCGTTTTTAAAAAGTTTTTCAAGATAATTTTTCTGGGAATGGTTATACCATTAGGGATGTGGTTGCTTTTCCCGGGGCTCTGGATCGTATCTCTGGTGTGGGCGTGGTTTGGATTGAAGGTGCTCGTGTACCAGACGCTAAAGTGGTATTACGATGCCTGGCTTATTACAGACTCGTGCATCGTCGTGATCGACTGGAAGGGATTTTTTGACAAATCTACGGCGCGCATCGAATATCACTACGTTGATGAGGTCGGTTATGAGATTAAAGGCTTCATTCGCACTATATTTAACTACGGTTCCATTACGGTTGTACGCTCCACAGGCGTGCCGATTACATTTGATGGCACGTGGAAGCCAAAAGACAAGATAGAGGTGATGATGAAGTTCCAGGATCAGTTTATTACAAAGAAAAATTTCCGCGATCACAAGAATCTGAAGCAGATGTTGAGCGACATGCTCCACCTGCATCAGGTCAAGGGTGGTATAGGATCTACTCTAGACGAAAAATAACCACGCACTGTTAATAATGGAAATTTTTTACTACACGATTGGTATTTTGCTGCTTGGGGTAGTCGTACTTTTTTTTGTTAGCCGCCGAAGGCGGCATTTTACTCTACGTGATCAGCAGTTTTTTGAGGAAAATTGGGCAAGAATTGCGAGCGTTGAACCACGTATTGCATTGATAGAAGTCGACAAGCTGCTCGACGCCGCGCTTCGCAAGCTGGGCTACAGCGGTCCTCTTGGCGATAAGCTCAAAAAAGCAAAATCGATGTTTAGCGATTACAACGGTGTGTGGTATGCGCACAAGATGCGAAACAAGGTTGCTCATGAGATCGAGTTTCATGTTACCGACCATGAGGCGAAGCGCGCTATGTCGATATTTAAACAGGCGCTGAATGACTTAGGCGTGTTACTTTAAAACATGAGACGTATCGTCGGTATTACTGGCGGGTTTGGTGTCGGGAAGAGCACGGTATGCAAGATGCTTGTGGCTCTCGGGGCGGCCTGGATAGAGGCCGACTCTGTTACGCATGAGCTGTACCTCCCAGGCCGCCCCGGGTATACAAAGATAAAGGGTTACTTTGGCGACGAGTTCGTAAATGAGCAGGGAGTCGACCGTGACAAGTTACGCAGTGTGGTACTGGGCAATGTGCAGAAGATCTGGATCCTCAACAAGCTCATTCATCCGCTGGTCACACACGGAGTTCGCCAACTTTTGATTACGAAATACAAGACACACGAGTGTCTGATCGCCATAGAGTCTATTTATTTTGAAAAAGACGATCTCGGTCCGCTGATAGACAAGCTCGTTATAGTCCGCCGGGAGCCGGAAGAGGTTGTCCGCTCACGCACAGGGCAGTGGCCTTCTTCCGATATGGAAAAATTCATAAAGATTCAACCGTTTTATCCGGTGCCTGATTTTCAAGTAGATAACTCTGGAACACTCCTTGATCTCGAGCGCGCCGTTGCAAACATGTATTCTAATCTGATACGCTAAGCCTATGTACGAACCTGTAATTGGACTCGAGGTCCACGCCCAGATATCCACAAAGACAAAGATGTTTTGCGGTTGTAGCAACGACTCTTTTACCTCTGAGCCAAATACAAATGTCTGTCCGGTCTGCATGGGATTCCCCGGCCAGCTTCCTGTTTTAAATGAGTTGGCTTTGGAAAAAGGTGTTATCGCCGCACTGGCGCTCCATCTTGAGATTCCGGAGTTTTCAAAATTTGATCGCAAAAACTACTTCTATCCCGATCTACCAAAAGGTTATCAGATATCACAGTACGACAAGCCTGTCTCCAAGAATGGATTCATAGAGATATATGTAGGTAACGAGATCAGGAAAGTCAGACTGAACCGCCTGCATCTCGAGGACGATGCCGGTAAGCTGACACACACGGCCGGGGGAACCCTCTGCGACTACAACCGCTCCGGCTGTCCGCTCATGGAGGTCGTCTCCGAGCCGGATTTGTACTCTATAGAAGAGGCGGCCGCGTATGCCGAGGAGCTGCGCCGCATACTCCGCTACGTCGGCGCATCAGATTGCGATATGGAAAAAGGCATGATGCGTTTTGATCTAAATATTTCACTTCGTAAAAAGGGAGAAAAAAAACTTGGCACAAAAGTTGAAGTCAAAAATCTGAACTCATTCCGCTCATTGGAAAAAGCACTTCGTTACGAGATCAAGCGACAGGCGGATGTGCTGGATAGTGGTGAAAAAATATCTCAAGAGACAAGAGGATGGGACGATGCACAGGAGATTACCGTCTCACAGCGCAGTAAGGAAGAGGCGCATGACTACCGTTACTTCCCCGAGCCGGATCTGCCGCCACTGCAGTTCTCCAGAGAAAAGGTGGAAAAGCTCCGTGAGCTGGTCGTTGAGCTTCCTCTCACGCGACGGCTTCGTTTCATAGAGCAGTATGGGGTCTCAGAGGCTGATTCCGAGACTTTGACGCAGGATTTTCACATGGCGGATTATTTTGAAAAAGCGGCCAAGGTCTCCGGCCAGTCAAAAAAAGCCGCGTCTTTTATCGGAACAGTTTTGCTAAAGCATCTAAATGAAAGTGGCAAAGGAGTGGCAGACTCTCCAGTCTCCGCCGATCATATTGCCAGGCTTATCATTATGGTGGAGGAGGGGATTATCTCGAACAATCAGGCAAAGGGAGAGCTTTTTGCAGAAATGTATCGCACCGGAAAGTCACCGGATGTGATCGTGGAGGAAAAAGGTTTGAAGCAGGTCAGTGATACAGGCGCACTCGACGCTATCGTAAAAAAAGTTATCGAAAACAACCCCTCGGTGGTGACCGACTTCAAAAACGGCAAAGATGCGGCGATAGGTTTCCTCGTCGGACAGCTCATGAAAGAGAGCAAGGGACAGGCCAATCCACGGATGGCCAATCAAATGTTGCGCGATGCACTGAAATGATTGTATACTATCCATAAGTTCACTTAACAGAACCTTATGGAGATATTTTTCGCATCATCGTTAGATACGCTATACTTCGTGTTAACTATTGCAATCGGCATGGTTGCGGTCTTCCTTTGCGTTGCACTGCTTTACCTGACACTCGTACTTCGTGATGCCGAGAAGATCCTGGACAAGGTGCGTGACACGGCCGATAAGGTCAACGCTTTTGTCGTAAAACCAGTCCAGATCGCCGCCATGGTCGTCGACCGTGTGCGTCCGATCATAGAGAGCGTCTTCGAAAACCGCTCTTCTTCCTCAAGCAAGCGTAAGAAGAAGTAGTGGATATTGTTTGCCTTTTATGTTTTTAATAAGAGGTTTTTGGGTTAGAATTGCTTTGCTTTTTTATGTAAGCAGTAATCATGACAGATAACATAAATTATATGCAAAAAGCAGACGACATCACAAAAATGACAAAGATAGCCATCTTCAAAGGCAAAAAGGTCAGAAAAATTCTTCAGGATGGGGAGTGGTGGTTTTCCATCGTAGACGTAATTGAGGCTTTAACTGACAGCGAGAGACCCAGTGCTTACTGGACAGCCATGAAGACAAGAGTGCAAAACGAGGGTGATTTTCAGTTATCTACAATTTGTAGACAACTGAAATTACAGGCTTCTGACGGCAAAAAATATGAAACCGATTGTGCTGATACCGAAGGTGTTTTCCGTATTATTCAATCTATTCCTTCACCGAAAGCCGAACCGTTTAAACGCTGGTTGGCAAAGGTCGGATATGAGCGTGTTCAAGAGATAGAAAATCCGGAGTTGGCAACCAAGCGCACCCGTGCTCTTTATAAGGCCAAGGGCTATCCGGATGCGTGGATCGAAAAACGCATGCGTGGCATTGCTATTCGTGAAGAGCTCACTGATGAATGGCAAAAACGTGGTGCAAAGGAAGATGGCGATTACCAAATTTTAACAGCAGAAATTTCAAAAGCCACATTTGGGCTTAGTCCAAGCGAATACAAGAAATTGAAGGGATTAAAACGTGAAAATCTGCGTGATCACATGGACGATTTTGAGCTTATCTTCAATATGCTTGGCGAAAGATCAACAACTGAAATCCATCGACAGGAGGACTCCAAAGGTGTGATGAAACTAAAACAGGATGCGAATAGAGGCGGAAAAGTGGCTGGCATTGCGCGAAAAGAACTTGAAAAAGAGCTTGGACGATCGGTGGTTTCAAGGCAGAACTTTCTGCAGAAGCCCGAGGCAAAGAAATCTTTAAAACAATCCAGGAAAAAATAATTTCTCAATTTTTTCGCTTTTCAAATACGCCAATTCAACAGGTTATATATCTAGAAACTCGTGTCTTTTTAGAATTAGGACTTGACATATCTGCATAAATATTGCAGTATATCTTCCCTAATAATAACCTTTTTATGAGATCAGTGGATGTACATCCGGAGGAGGTGATTACGACAAGAGATTTTCCCGTTCATAATGCGGAGGTTTTGGAAAGATATTCTGCAATGCTAAGGGATGGTGATGATCAGGGGATTCCGCCGGTGCCGTTAGTTGAAGTGGAGCTATTTTTGCCTCATTTTGACGAACCGGAGATAACTTTGCTCAGAGAATTTTTGATAGAACATCCCGATGTGAAATATTTCCTTTTGAACGGTAGTCACAGAACCACCGCCGCCAATCTCACGAGAAGAGCTATAAGAGCAGTTGTGCTGGAGGCATTGGGAGATATAGTAACTGCCAGGCGCATGACATTTAATGGCGTGCCATACGAACACGGATTATTGGATACTATTGATGCCAATATTAGAGACCTCGTGGTTCATTTCAGAGGTACGAAAGCATTTCAAACCGTACAGGAAAAAACCGCCAAGATGGTTGAAGAAAGAGCTATCCCTGCCAGAGCACTTGGATTGAGCAGATTAGCGGCAGGTCTTCTAGATATCGGGGAGGATATAAATTAGTAATTTGTTTTTTTACCGCGAGCGTTTGGCGATATAGAAAGGAAAGCGGATGGCGGCGTTGTAGATGCGGCGCCAGCGGGAAGGTTCCTGGATTAAACGAAAGAGCCACTCAGTGCCGGTTTTTTGCATGAATTTTGGCGCGCGCTTTCTTTTTTCCACTATGAAATCAAAGGCACCGCCAATACCCATCGCGACCTTGACGCTCGGCAGTTCGTGAAGATGCTTCGCAATCCAAAACTCCTGAGCCGGAGCGCCAAAAGCAACAAAGAGTATTTCAGGTTTTAGAGCGTTGATTTCTTTTTTAATCTCCGGAAAGTCCTCGTCGCGCGGAGAGCCTGACCACGTGCCTATGATATCGAGATTGGGATTTTTCTTTTTTAATATTTCTGCTGTTTTTTCTGCTACACCAGGCATAGCGCCAAGTAGGAAAATGCTATAGGAAAGGTGAGAGTCACACAGCGCCTGCATCAGGTCAGTGCCGGTTACCCGCTCCGGGAAGACCTTCCTGCTTAGCCTCGGCAACAGCGCGAGGGATGTAAAGGTTGTAATGAAAGTAAAAAAGCGGCCTAAAAATGAGTGTCTATGCCGCAGTTTGCGTTGATATGTCTCGGCCCAAAGTATGCCGATGCCGTCCGGTATCGAGAGGAAGGCTTTGTTGAGAATCGGCACGAGAGATGGGTTCTTTTCCGCTTCAAGTATTATCTCCGGATTTGGCGTAACTATATATCCCTGTATGCCGCGTTTCAGGAAATCCAACACGCGTTGCCTCGCTTCTTCCAACGTGACCGCATCGAACTGTATGTTAAGTACTTTTACTTTTATCATTCCAGCCCATTGTACCATAGGCTATTTTGGCCTACAGATAAAGCAAAAATTAAAGTCCGTGTGCGGTTTTTTTTCTATTACAAAACCGGAATCGATGAGCAGAGATGCCAGCTCGGCCGGTCGGAATGCGTGATAGTATCGATTTGCTTTTCCAAACGGAACGAAAGCGTCATTTTTTTTATTAATGTATTTCTCATACTTCTCCTGCCATAGGTTCCACACGGTGATGACCAGCTTCCCGTCCGGTTTTAGCACACGCCGCATCTCGCGTAAGGCTTTTTTCTGTAGCGTTTTTGTAGGGATATGATGCAGTGCGGCGATACTCCAGATTTGATCCACGGAGCTTCCAGGTAGCGGAATTTTTAACATGTCGCCTTTTTTGAACGTGGCTTTTGGATTGTTTTTCTGTGCCAGTCGCAGTAGTGCGGAGTTATTATCCATACCGATGTAGCGCAGTTTTTTCTTCTTTTTTTTGAAAAAATCAAAGAGACGCCCGTTGCCACAGCCCAGGTCGAGTATAATCTCATTGTCTTTTAAAATAGGCTCAAACAGCTCAAACTCCTTCCATGACTCCCTCCTGCTACGGTCAAAGGAGGAGGCGATGGTGGTGTAGTCTTTTTTGACCTTTTTAAGCAGTGTTTTTGTGCTAGGATATGCCATGATCGATATTATCCTACCATGGCAACAGTTATAGAAAAACTCGTTCTGGACGCGCTTTTGGAGGGTGTTAAAACGCCTCGTCAACTGCACAGTCTCAAGAATCGCTATGCTGAGGAACATGGGATCATGTCTCCGCCGAACTCCGATCTTATTACGGCATATCGTCGGCTCCTGGCAGACGGGAAGGCTCGTGAAGATCGTGCATTTCATGATCTTTTGATAAAAAGAAAAATCAGAACGCTATCCGGCGTATCACCGGTTGCGATATTGACGAAGCCGATGGGTTGCCCGGCGAGATGTGTTTTTTGTCCTACGGAAGAGAATGTACCAAAGAGTTATCTCAGCAACGAGCCGGCCGTAATGCGCGCTATACTAAATGACTACGATCCGTACAAGCAGGTGAGTCGCCGTATAGCCGCGCTCGCCGGGAATGGACACCCAATAGACAAGATAGAGCTCATAGTAATGGGTGGCACGTGGTCCGCGCATCCGCCGCGGTATAAGACTTCGTTCATATTGGAAGCGCTCAATGGCATGAATACATGTGGAGCGGAGCGAAGCGTGCGTTCCCGTTCTTTAGAAGAAGCCCAACGTATCAATGAAACGGCCGCCTCGCGTTGCGTTGGCCTCAATCTCGAGACTCGTCCGGACTGGATCAACGTTAAGGAGCTAAAGAATATGCGCCGTCTGGGTTGCACACGAATCGAGGTTGGACTGCAGAGCACGTACGATGATGTTTTAAAACTCGTAAAGCGTGGTCACGGGACAGCGGAGGTGAAGCACGCTACACAGCTGATGAAGGATGCGGGATTCAAAATCTCATACCACATGATGCCAAATCTTCCAGGCTCGACCGTGGAGAAGGACATAGCGATGTTTGATGAGCTATTTGCCGATCCCGCCTACCGTCCTGATATGTTAAAGGTCTATCCGTGCATGGTGGTGCCGTTTAGCGAGCTAAAGCTCTGGTACGAGCAGGGGAGGCACAAGCCATATACAGACGAGGAGTTACTTCGAATTATCCTCGGTATCAAGCCATTTTTTCCTCGTTATCTGCGTGTAAGCAGATTGATCCGCGATATTCCGGCGACTAGCATCATTGGTGGCAGTAAAACCTCAAATCTTCGTCAAGTCGCTCACAAGATGATGCAGGAGCAGGGGATCGTGTGCCAGTGTATCCGCTGTCGCGAAATACGGTCGGACGTTCTTGATCCATCTGCGATAGAGTTTCGCACCATGGAGTATGACGCATCAGGCGGCCGCGAGTTTTTTCTCACATTTGACGACGCGTCAAAGGACAAGCTATGCGCGTTGATTCGACTTCGCTTTTCCTCATACTCTCTAAACGGCAAAAAACATTTCATGAAAGAGCTCGAAGGCGCCGCGATTATTCGCGAGCTTCATACATATGGTGCGCAGGTGCCGATCTCGGAGCACGATGAGCTGGCCTCACAGCACATTGGTTTTGGCAAGCAGTTGGTACAGAAGGCAGAGGAGATTGCAAAGAAAAACGGATATAAAAAGATCGCCGTCATCTCCGGCGTCGGAGTGCGTGGATACTACAGAAAACTAGGCTACGAACTCGAAGGGACGTATATGTTAAAATCACTGTAGGCCAGCATTAAGCCGCCTGCTTCATTGCGTTTCCGGCGCCTTCCAGAGCACCCTTTGCCACGGTTCCGACGGAAGGAATCTTTGATAGATCCACATCCTCTATCTTTGTAGTCATGTCTCCGACAAGTTCTTTCATCTCTTTTGACATGTTGAGTTCTGCTATTGGCTGATATACGAGCTGATATCCCATAAGTGCGCCGGTACCAGCAAGTGCGATGGTACGTGCTGATTTTTCTATTTTTGCAACTTTACCCATTATTTTTGTCTGTTCAGCAAGCGTTTTTGCCGCGCGAGCCTCTTCGATCACCTTTGCGATGCGTATAGCATCGCGCGATTTCCTCATCAATTTCACCGTCGTTAATGCTCCGCGTATACCTACCCCGACGCCTACCACCAAAAGTACGTCCGATAGTGCACCCACAGCGCCAAAACCGCCGCGGATAAATCGTTCTGTAGCGTCCAGTTTTCTGCCGGTTATATACTCCTTGCCGGTTGTCATGGAGTAAAAGTCGGAAAAAGTTCCGGTAACCGGTGCCACATCGAGCGCCGCCTGCTTGCCGGCCGTCCACGCGTCTGTAAATTCGTCGCGTCCAAGAGCTGTACCTCCAGCGATTGTAAGTCCGTAAAATATGAGTTTTCCTTTTGCGTTTACAGCCTTTGCCGCTGATATTCCTGGAACTTTTGCAGTCATGCCTTCCATCACTTTCTTGTATACACGGCGATACTGGAGTACCACATGTTCATTGAAGCGAGTAGGAAATATACGCACGGCCAGACTGTCCAAACTCTTTGTAGTTTGAAACCACAGGTCTTGTTTCATCTTGGCTATTTCCTGTATCTCAGCCATTATAGTCTTTGCCTCCGGTGAGCTTGGTGCGGCTTTTTTGAGTAGCTCCATCTTGTCGGTAAAACGACGATTAAGCGCCTTTTCGTGGCCCTTCATGCGCTCAAACATCTCTGTCTCACGGTCAAAATCTATCTTTCCTGTATGGCTCATCGTGTCTGTCTCAAACTCAAATTCTTTGCGTATTGCGCGTTGCTGTCTTTGAAGCAGTTTTCTGTCAATTACATCTAGTGTTTTTTGCTCGACTTCTATCTGTGCTGAAAGAGCTGTTTTTTGCGCGGCGGTTGTGGCCGGAAGCGAGAGTCGTCTCTCAAGATCAGCAACTACCTGCCTTTGAGCAAGCGCTTTTTTCTCCTGTTTGAACCACTGGTACTTACTCAACGCCTCGCTGTCTTTCGTCGTAAGGTTTTCGCTATTTTTTATTTTGATTCGCACTTCGTCGTACTCAGCTTTTATATTTGCAATATGCTTGTCCACCATCTGCTCACGCGCTTGAAGTGCGGCTATTTCCTCGGCTTTGTCTGAAAAACTTCTAATTGCATTTAGTGATTCCTGTGTCTTGCCGCTAAATAATCTTGTGATCAGATGAAATACGAAGTCGCGCTTTGTTGGCTTACCGACAATCTCTTTTACTGCATATGCGAAGCGGTTACCCTGTGTGACGGCCAGCCCTGCAAATACCTTCCACAGCTCGCGCTGTGTGAGATCGTGCGCCACACCGACCATTTCAGAATTGATATCAAAAATTGCATTCGCATTTCCGGCGATAACATCGATGTCCGCATGTTCTTTTAGAGATTTTGTATAAATGCCAAGTGCGGCTTCGCGTGTACGATACAGCTCTGCAAATTTTGCAAACAACTCGTTAAATTCTTCCAGTTTTTCACGGCGCGATTCCTGTTCTTCAGAAGTTCGTGCCTTTGTAAGCGACTTTTCCAAATCCTTCTTTTTTTCCTCAAAAACATCCAGTATCTTCTTTGCCTCATCCGCTGGCATGAGCGATGTATGGAACTCATGTTCTATCTCACGCGCCATCGCGCCTATTGCCGGCGGGAGCAGGGGAATGAGGTCTGTGCGTTCCGCGCTTCCTGATACCGTTACTTTCATGTCTTCCTTTGATTGTGGAGTACGTCCAGCTTCATTTTTTGGTAATGGTTTGTCGCCCAGATAACCCGCTTTTTTCAATTCAAACAGCACAGTATCCACTGTAGCGTTTGCCGGAAGCGTGAGCTGTGCAATCTGATCTTTTCGTCCTTCCAGAAATTTTTGGAATTTCATGGCTTGTTTATGCGAGTTCTCATTGAGACCGATGAAATCCAAGACACCTTCGCTTAGTCCCATCGCGGACGCTATGCCGGATGCGGTTTTTTTTGTAAACTCAAGGACTGCGGATTTTCCTGAAATAAATGACTGATAATCTTCTTTACCAAATTGTGCGATCAGAGATCCTGTCAGCGCCGTATTTTCAATCTCTTTATTTGCTATCTCTGCCACTTCTGCGTGCATCTCTTTATGCTGATCTAGTGTGCCTAGCACTATCTCCAATGCAGTCTTCCAGTTTGCCAGTGAAAAAGGATTTCTGCTGATCGTGGTCCACACCTGCAGTATTTTATTACTATCCATCGGCACGCCATGCTTCGTGAGGTACTCGCTTACGCCTTCCAGTCCGAGCATTTTTCCAACGCCAAAAAATGTGAGTATACCGCCGAGTATCCATTTTGTTTTTGACCAAAATCCGCTCGTTTCCTCTTTTGGTGCATTTGATGCATCAGACGCGCTTTGTTCTCCTCCAAATTTTTCACCAAGCCAGCGCAGTGCGCCACGCACCATAAAAAATGCTCCGGTGGCTCCAGCGATGGCGCCTGCAATTGCAAGCTTTGGATGCGTTTTGAAAAATGTCACATACCATGGATCATTTTGTTTATCTATCTCTTCGTGTAGCTGAAATTCAGCCTCCAATACTTCTTTTATGTGCGGGCCAAATGAGGCCGCTTTTGATACTATATTGATCCACTCAGCGTCTAATTCTTTGTAAAAATCAGAGCCTTCATTTTCTAGTGACTCGTGCATTTTTCGTACCAGTGCGCGCTCGGCAATGCCAGGCTTTGGCTCCAGAGAGGGGAGTTTTGTGCTCCAGCTTTTTACACTCTGCACCGAGTCCAGCTCGTCAGGCTGAATCAGTCCTTTTGCTATCATATGCGAAAGCATTATTACCAAAACAGTTTCAGCCGCATCAAAACGTTTCCTTTGTTTTTCTGCTGATTCTTCAAAATTGATTGAGTTGATCAGATGTGGTGTCTCTGGGTCAAACTGTCGTTTTTTTTCCTCCATGGTTAGCCGTTCTAGCGCCAATTCGGACACTCTGGCATTGGCATTTTTTGAACGTATCTGCATCGCACGTGCTTCCTTGGCTTCAGCGAGATCCTCTGGCGTTTTTTCACGTTTGATGTCCACAGGAGTGGGTGAGTCATCGTTTATCTCCAATACTTCTGGATTATGAGTAGAGCTTCCACTTGATCCACCTGTCGCTGCAGATCGTTTCCAGACCAGACGCGCTACGTCGAATATTTGGTTTTCTTTTTTAAACATATCTAGGAATTATACCTTAAAACAGGCTAAAAGACAATCCTGTGATCTGATCGAGTGGGGAGCAATAGATATAATAGTTTGGTATATGTATCTATACCAAACCATCCGAACCAACACTAACTCCACACGATTAAACCGTCA
>JBBTWW010000092.1:0-3565 GCA_038062595.1 Patescibacteria group bacterium
GATCCTTGGTATTGAAGAGCTTACGCCGGGAGATAAGCTTACCGTGGGCCGCGCGCGCAGGATTCAGAAATTCTTAAGTCAGCCGTTTTTTGTCGCCGAGGTGTTTACCGGCCGCCCTGGAAAATTTGTTTCCAGAGAGGATACCGTAAAAAGCTTTGCCGGAATCGTAGACGGAAAATACGACCACATTCCTGAAGATGATTTCTATATGAAAGGTGGAATAGACGAAGTGCTTGCAGTGAATAAAAAATAACTTATGCCAAAGCAGTTTAAACTCGACGTTATCAGTCTTACCCATGCCGCCTACTCGGGAAATGTTACTTCTGTAACGGTGCCGGGGGTGGACGGCGAACTTACGATTCTGGCCGACCACATACCCGTGATCACGCCACTAAAGGCTGGAGAGATGATCACGCGCAGGGAAAACGAAACTATTTTTACGGCTATCAGTAGCGGATTTTTGATCGTCGACCCGGGCCGCGTTACAGTTCTGGCTGATAGCGCCGAAAAACTGGAGGACCTTGATGAGGAAAAAATAAACGCCGCCAAGGCGCGTGCGGAAAAATTACTCTCCGAAAAGAAATTTGCCGACGATCGATCATTCGCAGACGCGACGGCCGCGCTCGAAAAATCACTTTCGCATCTACGTATTATAAAAAAACACAGGACTCGTCGCTAAATATTAACTTCTGTAATCGGCGTGCTGTTTTGTGTGTCTGTTGTGCGTTTGCGCATAATTAAAGTATAGCGTATACTACGTAGAGAATATAATTCATGGGAATAGATCAGCTTACTGAGTGGATGAGGAAGAATATCGGAAGTAGTGGAACCGGTGGCGCTTCCGCCAAACACACGGAAAAACAACAAAGGCATCCCGGGCATGCTGGACCAGCACAACAGCAGACCAGGGGACAAAAACATTATCCACAAACTCACCAACCGGCGCGCGGTGGTCCCGCTGGCCCCACCGGGCGGGGGGGTGGTGTTTTGCGTTGCGTCCCGCTTGGCGGACTCGACGAGGTTGGCAAGAACATGATGGTTTTTGAGCACGCGAACGACATTGTTGTTGTGGATATCGGATTCCAATTCCCGGAAGAGGACATGCTCGGCATTGACTATGTGATACCTGATATATCGTACCTCCGCGGCAAAGAGTCGCGTATTCGCGGCATACTGCTAACACATGGGCACCTGGATCATATAGGGGCTATACCATACCTGATAGAAAAAATGGGCTCTCCGCCGGTTTTTGGCACGCCGCTGACGCTTGGGCTTGTGAAAAAAAGACTAGAGGAGTTCGGTCTCGACAAAAAAGTTCGCCTACACGCAATCGACCCCGACAAAAGACTAACACTGGGGTCGTTTAACTGTGACTTTTTTCGCGTTAATCACTCTATTCCCGATGGAGTTGGTATAGTATTACGAACACCCGTCGCCACGGTCGTGCACACTGGCGACTTCAAGTTCGACTACACGCCAGTATTCCAAGCGCCTGCAGATTACCATAAGATCGCCGCCCTGGGCTCACAGAGTGTGGCTGCTCTTTTTTCAGACTCAACAAACGCACTCAACCCTGGTCACACGAAGTCGGAAAAACTAACAGGCGAAAACCTTGATAAAATCATAAGTGGCTGCACAGGCCGTGTTATTATCGCCGTTTTCGCGTCATCAATAGGCCGGATACAGCTGATCGTTAACTCCGCGCTTAAGTGCGGTAGAAAGGTTTTTTTATCGGGGCGCTCGATGAATAATAACTTCATCATAGCTCAACGCCTGGGTTTCTTAAAAGCCCCGCCCGGGGCCGTTGCTGATGTTAAAAAAATGGGGAAAATGCCGGATGATAAAGTTTTAATCCTTACGACCGGCGCACAAGGAGAGCCTGTGTCGGCGCTTAACAGAATGTCTTCCGGTGAGCATGCAAAGGTTGAGTTAAAAAAGGGCGACACAGTGATACTCTCCTCTACACCAATCCCCGGTAACGAGCGCCCGATAGCAACTATGTTAAACAATCTATGCAGGCGCGGTGTGCGGGTTGTCTTTCATCAAATCACCGACGTACACACATCCGGGCACGCCAACAAGGAAGACCTGAAGCTTATGATAAGCCTTGTGAAGCCGCGAAACCTTGTTCCGGTGCACGGCGAGCTTTTTATGCGCATGGGGCACGGTGAAATAGGCCGCGAACTTGGTATGAAGGACAATCAAATTCAAATACTTGAAAACGGCAGTATTCTAGAGATTGATAAAAGTGGAGCTGTGTATATTAGCAAGGAGCGCGCGCAGACTAATTATATAATGATAGACGGAAAAGGGGTTAGTGACACCGGGTCTCAAATAATAATGGACAGGCAGATAATGGCTGGAAACGGGGTTTTGATAATATTAATAACCGTGAACCCTAAAACGAAAAAAATAATCGGCACACCGGATATAATAAGTAGGGGTTTTGTGTATATAAGTGAGTCGGACGCGGTGGCGCAAGAGCTGGTGGTGCTTGCGAAGAAGGCGTATACGGACATACTCAGTAGGGATCCTTCCGTAAAAAGAGGGGATGTAAAAAAATACATACGCGGGGTTTTGGATAGATTTACACACAGAAAGCTCGATAGACACCCTCTTATACTACCGGTGATAGCCGAGCTAGACAGTGGGAAATAGTGGTTTTACCCATCTTTTAAACATATTTTACCCATCTTTTAAACATATTTTGTTGGTTTTTTTGAACACGGCGGCGTTATAACACCTACACACAACGGTTTGCTTTATAGGCTGTTATACTAACTATACCTCTTCTTTTTTACTAAACTGTCAAGGCCCAATACTACTATGTATTTAAATAAACTACATATTAAATGCATTTGAATAAGAAGAAATATAAACTATAATTCATTTACTGTATTAATAAAACAACCCACATGAAAGCAATATGTACACAGTCAGACCTTAGTCGTGCACTAGACATTGTGAACAGAGCGATAAGTCCAAACATTACACTTCCGGTGCTGAATAATATATTAATAAAAGCTACCGGAAAGACGCTTTATTTCTCGGCGACAAACCTTGAAATAGCTATTCATTTTTCAATAAAAGCGGACGTTAAGAACGAAGGGAGTATTACAATCCCTGCAAGACTTATCTCCAGTTTCGTAGGGCTCCTGGAGGACGAGAGCGTAGACCTGCGTGTTGATGAGAGCTTAACTCTACATATAAAAACAAAAACAACCGCAACTAAAATAAAAGGAATTTCAGCCGAAGAGTTCCCGATAATACCAAAAGTGGAAAAGGAACACTCATTCAGTATAATCGCAGAAAAACTCGCAGAGGCCATAGACCAAACGGTGTTTTCCGCAGCTGTTACGACAACACGCCCGGTGCTCGCCGGTGTGTATTTCGGTCTAAGTAAAGATATATTAAAACTAGCAGCCACCGACAGTTATAGGCTTGCAGAAAAACAAATAACGCTAGATAAAAAAAGCGACAGCTCTATAGAGTGTATAGTTCCTGCAAAAACCCTACTGGAACTATGGAGGATTTTGTCAGGGGAGTACGGGAAGGAGGTAGTCGA
>JBBTWW010000093.1:0-2713 GCA_038062595.1 Patescibacteria group bacterium
GCCGCGCTCTCGGGTTCCGGGCTCGGACATTTGCACGCCGCCAACTTTGTTTGCCAGCACCGGCATGCGTGTATCGATATCGATAACCATTCCACTCAATGTATTCACGCACGTGAATCCATCAGCGCCCGCTTCCGCGCACGCCTTTGCTATCACCGCGATACTCGGCACATTTGGTGATAATTTTACAATGACTGGAATTTTGCCTGCATTTTTTTTCACTAATTTCGTGACTTTGTCCGATGCGGATGCGGAACACGCAAACGGCTGACCGAACTCATCATTCACATTTGGGCATGACAAATTCACCTCAATAATATCTGGCTTGAGCTTCGCGATTTCACGCGTGAGCTTCACGAAATGATCATCGCTATACGCAACGATACTCGCTATTAGCGGGGCTTTTTTGGCACCTCGCGCTGATGGACTTTTTTTGTACTTGCCAATCTCTTCGTATGCTTTTCCAACTCCCCCATCCGGTAACCCCACGGCGTTGAGCATGAAGTGCTCGGTCGCTATTATCACCGGATTTGGGTGTCCCTTGTGCGGTTCGAGCCAGATCGACTTTGTAGTAATGCCGCCTGCGCCATTTCGCACGACCTCCATCCACGTGCTGGCCGTAACGCCGAGTATCCCGGACGCCAACACCAGCGGGTTTTGGAACTTCACACCGCAGAATTTTACCGATAGATCCATCGGTTGCCATTATACACAAGTATCGTGATACCTAACTAGAAAAGCTTATTTTGCCGCCAATTATTGTTGTCACTGGCCAGCCAGTGAGGTGCCAGCCGGTGTAGGGGGACCATTTGCATTTGTATAGCAACATCTCCTCGGTGAGTTCTTGAGTTTTTTCCATGTCGACTATGACGAGATCGGCATCTTTGCCAACTTCTATAGAGCCTTTTGATGGAAGATTAAAAAGTCTCGCGGGGGCGGATGATGTGAGACGGATTACATCGTGCAGGCTTAGTTGACCGTGACTAACCACATCGAGTAGAAGAGGAAGCATGGTCTGAACCTCAGGAATGCCGGACGGCGCGTCGAGGTAGGTTTTTTCTTTTTCCGCCTTGGTGTGCGGTGCGTGATCGGTGGCGATGAGGTCTATTCGGCCGGAGTCGGGTGGGAGCGCCGCCCAATGGGCGGCGCGATCATGTTCGCCGCGAAGCGGCGGATTGACGCGCACGAAGTTGCCGAGGATGGCGTACTTATCAAGGCCGAGAAATAAATGGTGAGGTGTAGTATCACAACTGATGCGCGGTGATTTGAATTTTTCTATTTCTTCAAGCTCCATTGCTGTCGATGCGTGTGTGATATGGACGCGCGCAGAGTGTTTTTTTGCCAGATGCAGGATGTCGCGGACGGCTTGGTAGGCCGCCAAAGGCGGCCGTAAGAGCGAATGAACAGCAGGGTCGTCCACACTGCCATACTTGCGAATATTTTCCGCGTGTTGACGCAGTATGGCCTCGTTCTCGGCATGGACCACGACAGGCCATGGGACATTTTCCTGGACGGTAAACTCCAACAACTTTTCGATAATATCGAGGTCCTGAACAAGTAAATCTCCCGTAGATGCGCCCATGTACACTTTTACACCCGCAATGTCGCGCGGGGCTTTTTTGATCTCTTCCAGGTTATCGTCCGTGAGGCCCATGTATAGGCGAAAGTTCACAACGGATTTTGCGTTGGCGATTGCACGCTTTTCTTCCAAGGCCTCAACGGTGGTCGTGGATGGGCTGGTGTTTGGCATGTCAAAGACGGTAGTAATTCCTCCGGCCGCCGCCGCATGGGACTCCGTATTCCAATCCGCCTTTGGACTGTCCGGCGGCGGCTCACGAAAGTGTACGTGTACATCGATAGCTCCCGGTAATATATAGCGCCCTGTGCAGTCGAGCTCTTTCTTTGCTGACACGCCCCCGGCTTGCGAACCTCCGATAGCAATAATCTTGCCGCCCTCAATGAACAAATCGCCCTCCACAATACCGTCTGGCGTTACAATCTTGCCGTTTTTTAAAACTAAATCGGCCATATTTTTATATTATACCCGTGCGCCGAGTAACATGGAGAGCAGGGCCATGCGCACGGTGACTCCATTTTCCGCCTGGCGGAAGTATGCGGCGCCCGGCAGGGCGTCCACGTCGTGAGCAATCTCGTCCACACGCGGCAGAGGGTGCATGATTATGGCTTTTGATCCGTAATCCTCGAGCAAGGCGCGATTCACGACATATACCCCCTTGAACTTCTCATACTCTTCCGGACTCGAGAAATATTCTTTTGGGATACGCGTGACATAAATGACATCCGCATCTTTTATGGCATCTTCCAGATTTTCCGTTTCCTGGAACTTTATCCCCTTTTCCTTTAGTTTAAAAGTAAAGTGATCATCCATCTTCATTTCCTTTGGCGATACAAATGTGAAAGAGACATTGAAGTGCGTGAGCATCTGTGAAAGCGAGTGGACTGAGCGGTAGCGCTTCAGGTCGCCAACAAAAGCCACCTTGAGGCCGTCGATCGTGCCGCGCTCTTTTTGAATAGTATACAAATCAAGCAGAGCCTGCGTCGGGTGCTCCCCTACTCCATCGCCTGCATTAATGACCGGCACGGACGCACCGGCGGCGAGCTTATCAACCGAACCAACCTCACTGTGTCGCATCACCAGAATGTCTGCATACGAGCTCATTACGCGCCCGGTGTCCTCGAGCGTCTCGCCTTT
>JBBTWW010000094.1:0-3545 GCA_038062595.1 Patescibacteria group bacterium
GTTACAGACTCCTCTACTCTCAAGACTGTACGAGCTGCCGCGACTCATATTTCCTGCAAAACTGCACCGCCTGCGTAGACTGCATCGGCTGTATAAATCAGCGTCACAAGCAGTATATGATTTTTAATAAACAGTATGCAAAAGAAGAGTATGAGAAGTTAAAAAATTCATTTAATCTGAAAACTACCGATGGTGTTGAAAAATTGCGCAAAAAATGCGGAGAGCTTTCTTCAACACAGCCGCGTAAGTGCGTTTCTGCGGAAAACAACGAGTTTAGCAGTGGCGACCATCTTTTTAACTCAAAAAATGCATTCTACTGTTTTGACAGCGTAGATATCGAGGACTGCGCATACTGCGCAAAGCTCTCACTGGGGGTAAAATCATCGATGGACTACAACTCGTGGGGAAACAAATCTGAGCTCATGTATCAGTGCTCTTCGTGTGGAGACAACTGTTACAATCTAAAGTTCTGCATAAACTGCCAGGCAAACATGCGCGACTGCGAGTACTGTGTGGAATGCTTTAGCTGCACGGACTGCTTTGGTTGCGTGGGTCTAAAGAGAGAACATTTCTGCATACTAAACAAAAAATATGACGAAAAAACTTACGTCGAACTAAAAGAAAAAATAATTGGGCACATGGGGAAAACCGGCGAGTACGGAGAGTTTTTTCCGGTAAATGCGTGCTCCTTTGGCTACAACGAAACAATGGCGATGGACGCATTTCCTCTTACAAAAGAACAGGCACTGGCAAGTGGAATGAAGTGGCATGAAGAAGATCATAATAACAATGGCTCTATAAATCTATGTGCATGTGGTAAAAATTTTCAGATAATCAGTCAGGAAGCTGAATTTTATAAGAAACTGCAAATACCGACTCCAGGGAGCTGTCCCGGATGCAGACACAAATCAAGAATGGCCAAGCGCAGTCCGCTAAAAATGGTGCAACGCGCCTGCGGCAAGTGCAAAACCATAATTGAGACTAACTATCCATCGGAAGGCCGGGAGAAGATTTATTGCGAAAAATGCTATCTGGAAGAGGTCTATTGACAGGTTAGATCTTGAAAAAATAGGCAAAAAATGGTAGAATATAGACAGGAAATACAAATAAATAAAACCTATGGGAGGACTAGAAAATGCACCGGAGAGTGCCTCGTCGGCAGTGGAGTGGGTAAAGGGTAGTCAAAATGAAAACCCCAGATTGGAGTTCCAGCCTGGTAGCGTAGCAAGAATCTTTCGCCTGCCAGGAACTGATCGGTCTGTAATTGACATAGACGCAGTACTTACAAATGCTTCAATGAAAGTCGCAGAGGCGGTTTTACCAAAGGACTTTGATAGAGCTTTTTCAACACTCGCCGGCATGATGAATAGGGCAGTTGACAATACCAGACGAAAGACAGCTGGAAAACCAAGCACAACAGTACTTCCAGCTTTTAGAGCTGAAGTGGATCGCGCACTAAGTCATTTTCTTGCAGAAACAGCACCAAATTCCAGGATAGCTCTAACGCCGCAGGCCGCTGAGATCATAGCCTCACTCGCAGAAAAACAAGCAGGTGTCGTCGTGCTGGCATCAAATACGGCACTGGACAGAGTCTCCAGCATGACTCCTGATGAACAACAGGCGATGGATGGTATAAACAGTAGATCAGCAGGTTCGGAGGGCGGAGTCAGACGGGCATTTGAGGAAAAGTGACGACAGGCCGTACCTTTTGACTTTTGGGGCTTTTTTGCTATGTTCTATAGGCCATGTCCCTATATCGTAAATACAGGCCTCAGAACTTTGCCAATCTGGTGGGACAGGACCACGTGCGTAACACGGTGTTGAACGAGTTGAAGCACGACAGAGTGTCTCATGCTTTTCTTTTTGCAGGTCCGCGTGGAACCGGTAAGACCTCCACCGCCAGGCTGATAGCAAAGGCGATCAACTGTACAGCACGCAATGAGGAGTTCGAGCCGTGCGATGAGTGCGAGTTTTGCGTCTCGATCACCGGTGGCAACTTCATTGACGTCATAGAGATAGACGCGGCATCAAACCGCGGTATCGATGAGATTCGCGATCTACGTGAAAAGATCAAGTTCGCACCGACATACGCGCAGAGCAAGGTCTACATCATCGACGAGGTGCACATGCTGACGAAGGAGGCTTTTAACGCGCTCCTAAAAACCCTGGAGGAGCCACCACCGAGTGTGTACTTCATACTCGCAACTACAGAGGTACACAAGATTCCTGAGACTATAATCTCCCGCTGTCAGCGATTTGATTTTAAACGTATCAACATCCGCACTATCATGACGCGCCTGCAGTTCATCGCACAGGAAGAGGGCATCGAAGCGGAAGACAAGGCGATAGAGCTCATCGCCCGCTACGTGTCCGGTGGTCTGCGCGATGCCATTACGCTACTTGAACAAATGGTGATGGATAAGAAAATATCGTACGATCACGTGCGCGCACATCTGGGCGTCGCTGGGCACAAGACTATAGAACAGCTGTGCCAAATCCTCGCAGCGCGGGATCTGCGTAAGGCGCTACATCTGGTAAATGAGATTTATAACGAGGGATACGCGCTGGATATGTTCATCCGTGAGGTACTCGACTACATGAGGGAGACACTGCTAAAACAAGTGGAAGATGGAAAAGTCGACGAGACCGCTCCCCTTCTAGCTATGATCGACGCCTTCGTGGAGGCAAAGGAGGGGCTACGTAGTGCGCCTATTCCACAACTGCCGATTGAGATTGCGATCATAAAAATATGCAAAGGCGGGTTGAGATCTTTCACGGAACAACAGCCTCAGTCCGAGTCAGCTGAGTTGATCGCGGCCATGGGAGGTTCTTCCGACGCTGAGACAAAGGAGGAAACAATGACGGTTGAAAAAATCTCCAACGAGCTCAACGAAGTCGATGATGAACATGAGGAGACGGATGGAGAAAGTGGAACTCTGGAATCCAACTGGCCACGCGTGGTACAGCATGTACAGCCGCCATCACTTCGCCGTTCGCTTTCTACGGGACGGATACTAAAGATCGATGAGAACGAGTTAACTCTTGGGTTTGAGCACAAGTTTCATTTTGAAAAAATCGACACGGTCGAGAGCAAGGCATCGGTTGAAAAAGCTCTCGAGGCAGTATGCAAAAAGCCTGTAAAACTGGTCTGCACACTGCAAAAAATAGCTCTCCAGTCAGTTCCTGAGATAGACGAGATACCGGCATCTCCACAGAAAAAAATAACACCGGCAAAAGAAGAAGACATTGGCGCTAGAGCCATGGAAATTTTTGGCGGCGAGGAGTTTTAACCAAGCATACTGATGAACGCTTGTTCGTCTATCGTGCGCACGCCTAGTTCCTGGGCTTTTTTGGCCTTACTGCCAGCGTCTTCGCCGACTACAACGAGATCGGTTTTTGAGCTTACGGCAGATTGAACCTTGCCACCGGCGCGTTTCACGGCATCTTTTGCGCCGTCGCGTGAGAAGGATAACAACGTTCCAGTGATTACAACATTCTTGCCTGACAGCTCGGTTTTCCTGGACTGAACTATAGCGTCAGGGTGA
>JBBTWW010000095.1:0-7265 GCA_038062595.1 Patescibacteria group bacterium
AATGAAGATCAGAAGCCGCGCCTCGACTATGATATCGGCAACGGAACGCCGTCATTGGCAATACCTTTTCCGAAATTCGGACAGAATTTTTCTGTAAGTACGGCGACAAATCCTTTTGATGCTTCAGCCGGTTTTACAATTTCAGTCGATGTGCGCAATCCGGAAACTCCAAGCGGGTCGTGGGTCAGGAGCTTTTCGATTATTATCGTGAATCAGGCTGATCAAAAACTCGTGGCCTCTGCGGAAATCTCACCAAACACGGCAAAGATCGAATATCGTGCAAGCAAAGGATTTGATGGCAGAACGGCATTGGTTCAAAAAGATTATTTTGAGGATACTGATTTCCATAATTTTGTTTTTACGATTGATGAGCTGGGCAATGCTTCGTGGTCTCGTGACGGCGTGACTCAAATGAACTCCGTGGACTTTCCTATAGGCGACTATGAATTAAAATTCCGCGCGTCCGGATACGCAGGCCCTTCATTTGATACAAATGTGTATAACTTCATGCACTATGTCGATAACGTAATCGTTACGGTCCCGTAGATTATTGCAAGATTATTACAAAATGTGACCGTACAATATGTTTCTATATTTGCAAGGGATTTTTTGTGAAAATTTGACATTGGAGAAAATATACCTAGAATGATGCAAGCCATTCAGGTTACGACTGTGTTGTGAGATGGATTGATGTGCTACCCTAACATCTAACTCTATTTTCTCATGGCAAAGAAGTCTAACAAGAAACAAAAATCAACTAAGTCATCGAAAAAATCATCTAAAAAGCCTTTCACGAAATCCGTCTCCAAGAAAAAACCGGCGAAGGTTGTTAAGCATAAAGCCCCGGCCAAAGCATATAAAGCGCCAGCTAAAAAGCCGGCTACGGTAGCCAAAAAACCATCTGCATTCAACAAGACATCTTCATACAGGAATACTTACACGAAGACGTCTTCTCCTGCCGCACCCTCTGACATAAAGGTAAAGGTTTTTAAATCACTCAAGGCAATAAAACCGGCAAAACCTAAGGATGCGAAGATCAATACGTACCTGCCTGACAAAGTCATGCCTATCAACCTGACTGGTGCCGGACGAGTATATTTTAACGACGAGGGGGAAAAATTTGCGCTACCGGCACTGACAGAGATTCAGATTGAGTCATATAAGTGGTTCCTGACTGAAGGCATACGTGAACTGCTTGATGAGATTAATCCTATCGTTGACTTTTCAGGGAAGAAATTGGAGTTACATCTACTGGAGCACTCTCTTGGCGAACCAAAGCACGATCCACAAATAGCAAAGACGAAAAATTTGACATACGAGGCGCCACTAAAGGTTCACGTACAGCTTATTAATAAGGAGACGGGTGAAATCAAGGAGCAGGATGTATTCCTGGGTGCCGTTCCTCTCATGACGTATCACGGTACTTTTATAATTAACGGTATCGAGCGCGTCGTGGTAAGCCAGATCGTGCGCTCACCTGGTGTGTTTTTTTCCAAAAACTCAGCGGCTCCCGGATATCACAACGCAAAAATAATTCCAAAACGCGGTGCGTGGCTGGAGATTGAAACCGATAAAAAAGGCATCATAACGGTAAAGATCGACCGCAAGCGCAAAATTCCGATCACCAGTTTGCTTCGCGTATTTGGTTTTGAAAAAGACAAGGACATCCTCGATCTTTTCGGTGAGGTGAATACGAATCTACAGATGGACTACATGCTCAACTCACTCGAAAAAGATCCCGCAAAGACAGTCGATGAAGCCTATCAGCAGATTTATAAAAAGATTCGCCCGGGCGATCTGGCTACTCCAGAGAACGCAAAATCATTGATACAGTCAATGTTCTTTGACTATCGTAAATATGACATGGGTCAAGTGGCCAGATATAAGTTGAATCGCCGTTTTACACTAAAGACTCCAAATGAAAAACAGTATCATACATTTCAGACCAATGATCTGATATATATTTTGAAGCATCTGATTAGGCTGAATAACGGCGAAGGCAAAGCGGACGATATCGATCATCTCAGTAATCGCCGCATCCGCGCAGTCGGCGAACTGGTTCAGAACAAGTTCCGCGTTGGCCTGCTACGCACCGACCGTATTGCAAAAGACCGCATGACAGTCCTGGATATCGATACCGTGACGCCTACGCAACTCATCAACTCACGCCCGATTACAGCGGCTCTTCGTGAGTTTTTTGCCAGTTCACAGCTCTCGCAGTTTATGGACCAGACCAATCCGCTTTCAGAGCTCGCCCATAAGCGCAGGCTCTCGGCCATGGGCCCTGGAGGTCTGTCACGCGAGCGCGCATCATTCGACGTACGTGACGTACACGCATCCCACTACGGCCGCATCTGTCCTGTAGCGACACCGGAAGGTCCGAATATCGGTCTAGTGGTGCACCTTAGCTCATATGCACGTGTAAATAAGTTTGGATTTATCGAGACTCCATTCCGTGAAGTGGCACATGAAGCCAAGAATAACGTGAAGAGTCTTGCATTTAGAATCCTCAATGAAGAGCTGCAGACCGGGAAGAAGACGTACAAAAAAGGAACAATCTTAAGCGAGGACGATGCACGGGAGATTGGAAAAATGAAAGATAAAATGGCGATCAAGATACAGCCTTACGTCACGGACACCGCAATATACATGGATGCAGAGTCTGAGATGAACTACGTAATCGCACAGGCGAATTCAGAGGTGGATAAATATAAAAACTTCAAAGTAAGTCGCGTTGCCGCACGTAAAAATGGCGAGCCGATTCTGTCGCATATAAATGATGTAACGCACATTGACGTATCACCAAAACAGATTATCTCCGAGACCACTGCGCTTATTCCATTTCTGGAGCACGATGATAACACTCGCGCATCCATGGGTTCCAACATGCAACGTCAGGCTGTCGCTCTCATCTGTCCGCAGGCACCTATAGTAGGTACTGGTATAGAAGAAGTGGTGGCAAAGAGCTCCGGACAGGTTATCCTGGCTGAAGAAAATGGAACAGTATCGTACGTGGACGGTCAAAAAGCAGTGATCATCTATGAAAGCGGACGCAAAGTGTCACACTCACTCTTGAGTTACACACGTTCAAATCAGGCCACATGCATACATCAGAGAGTAAAAGTAATCAAGAATCAGAAGGTAAAAAAGGGTGACGTAATATCGGACGGTGCATCGACCGACAATGGCGAGCTCGCTCTCGGACGCAACCTACTCGTGGCATATATGTCATGGAAAGGCTACAACTACGAAGATGCGGTAATACTTTCGGATCGACTAGTAAAGGATGGCGTCTTTGATTCCGTACATATAGAGCAGTATACGGTAGATGTTCGTGACACGAAGCTGGGACCTGAGATCATCACGCGTGATATTCCAAATGTCGGAGAAGCGCGCCTCAAGGATCTGGACGAGGATGGCATCGTGCGTATCGGCGCGACAGTAAGTGAAGGTGACATTCTGGTCGGCAAAATCACACCAAAAGGTGAGACAGAACTAACCGCTGAAGAACGCCTGCTTCGCGCGATATTTGGCGACAAGGCACGCGATGTGAAGGACACATCACTCCGTCTTCCGGGCGGTGCAAGCGGCAAGACAGTAAGTATTGAGATGTTTACACGAAAAGATGGCGACGAGCTTCCTACGGGAGTTAACAGACAGATCCGCGTTAGCGTCGCACAGACACGCAAAATATCAATCGGTGACAAGATCGCCGGACGGCATGGCAATAAAGGTATCGTATCCAATATCGTTCCGATAGAAAATATGCCGTACCTGCCGGATGGCACGCCGGTGGATATTATTCTGAACCCTCTCGGTGTATCCAGCCGTATGAACATCGGGCAAATTCTGGAGACACATCTCGGCTGGGCCGCTTCAAAGCTCGGTATCCGCGTTGCCTCTCCCGCTTTTGATGGTGTAAAGAACGAGCAGATATTGGCACAGCTAAAGAAAGCCGGACTGCCTGAAGACGGTAAGATCCAGCTTTTTGATGGACTAACCGGTGAGGCTTTTGATCACAAGAGCACAGTCGGCATCACATACATTATGAAACTGAGCCACCTTATCGAAGACAAAATTCACGCCCGCTCAGTAGGTCCATACTCACTCGTCACCCAACAACCTCTCGGCGGCAAGGCCCAGCACGGCGGACAGAGATTTGGAGAGATGGAGGTATGGGCGCTTGAGGCGTATGGCGCCGCACACACACTGCAAGAAATGCTTACCATCAAGTCAGATGACGTGCTCGGTCGCTCACGCGCGTACGAGTCGATAGTAAAGGGCGAGCAGATCAAAAAACCGCGCACTCCGGAGAGCTTCAGCGTATTGGTCAAAGAGCTTCAGAGTCTCGGGCTTTCGGTCAACTTGCTAAAGGCGCCACATGAAGATGACGTAGTCGAAGAGGAGTATATCAGTGCCGATCAGGAAGAAGAGGCCGAAACAGGCCTCTCGCGCGAGGTACACCAAAAAATGGAAGAAGAAATAGTTACCCCTGAGCAGGGCAAGGGTTCTCTCAAGGGATTTGAAACCGAAGAAGACCTGGATGCAAACCTCAATGCCGTAGAGCGCGAGCTTGACCAGATAGAAGAAAGCCAGAGCTGATTTTTAATTATAAAACTTTATGCGTTCCGTTAATAGGGTAATACTAATAGGAAATCTCACTCGTGACCCGGAGCTACGGCAGACGCCGAGTGGGCAGTACGTATGCACGTTTGGTATTGCCACCAATCGCGAGTGGATGACACGTGACAACCGCAAGGAGCAGTCCGCCGAGTTTCATGAGTGTGTTGCATGGGCAAAACTTGCAGAAATCTGCGGCAATTATTTAAAAAAGGGCAAGCTTGTCCATGTGGAAGGCTACCTAAAAACCCGTAGCTGGGACACACAGGAAGGGCTCAAGAACTTCCGTACAGAGATCGTAATTCAGGACATGATCATGCTAGAGAAGCGTACCGACAGCACACGCGAGCACCGCGGTATTCTCGACGATCCGATGGAGACTCCCCTTCCAGTAGCGGACTCGTTGGCTATTTTTGAAAAAGATTTTTTAATTTAATTTTTCTATCACCTCAACACACCATATGGAGAATAAAACGGAGAACAAAACTCAATACTTACCCGGAACGATTAATGATTTTAATGCAATCAGTCTCTCCGTCGCTTCGCCTGAAGAAATCCTTTCGTGGTCGCACGGTGAGGTAAAGAAGCCCGAGACTATCAACTATCGCACTCAGAAACCTGAGCGCGACGGCTTGTTTTGTGAAAAAATATTCGGCCCTACGAAGAACTGGGAGTGTTATTGCGGCAAGTATAAACGTATCCGTTACAAGGGTGTGATTTGCGAAAAGTGTGGTGTAGAGGTAACCCGTTCGTCTGTGCGCCGCGAGCGCATGGGCCACATCAAGCTTGCTGTCCCTGTCACACATATCTGGTTCCTGCGCTCTACGCCGAGCCGTATCGGACTACTCTTGGACCTCCCAATCAAGACCATTGAGCAGGTGGTATATTTCGCAGCTTACATCGTCACTCAAGTTGACGAGAAAGCAAAAGAAGATGCCAAAGAACAACTGTCGGAGGAGTTCAAAACATATAAGAAAAAACTGCAGGAAGAAACACAGGAACGTGCGCAGAATCTGAAAAAAGGAAAATCCTCAGCCACTGCCGTCCATGACATGGAAAAAGAAATGGCACGGCGTATGGAAGAGTTGAATGAACAGCATGCCCAGGCCCGTGAAGAGCTTCAAATCATTTCAATGACAAAAGTGCTCTCGGAATTTGAGTACCGCGATCTCTCTATGAAATTTGGACATGTCTTCAAGGCGTCTACCGGCGCAGAAGCCATACGCGACATTATCGATAACTTAAATCTCGAAGGTCTGTCCGAGAATCTAAAAGAACAAGTCAAGAAAGCAACGGGCCAGAAGCACAAGAAACTGATCAAACGTCTTAAGCTTATCGGAAGCTTAATGAAGGTCGGTATAAAACCGGCATGGATGATTATGACGGTACTGCCGGTAATACCACCTGACCTGCGTCCAATGGTACAGCTCGACGGTGGCCGTTTTGCAGCATCAGATCTTAACGATTTATATCGCCGTGTCATTAATAGAAACAATCGTCTCAAAAAACTTATCGCAATAGGTGCGCCGGAAGTAATCTGCCGCAATGAAAAACGCATGCTTCAGGAAGCCGTAGACACATTACTAAACAACTCGGCACGTCAGGGCAAGACTGTATTCAATTCGGGCGATAAACGTAAGCTTCGCTCGCTCTCCGACATGCTAAAGGGCAAGCAGGGTCGCTTCCGCCAAAATCTTCTCGGCAAGCGCGTGGACTACTCAGGTCGCTCTGTAATCGTTGTCGGTCCAAAGCTGAAATTACACCAGTGTGGTCTGCCAAAAAGCATGGCGCTGGAACTGTTCCGCCCATTCGTCATCGGCAGACTCATCCGCGACGGCTATGCGCATAATATAAAAAATGCGGAAAAACTGATCTCAAGCGGTAGAAAAGAAGTATGGGACATACTCGAAGATGTGACAAAGGACTACTATGTACTGCTAAACCGGGCGCCGACACTTCACAGGCTCGGCATACAGGCGTTCCAACCGGTGCTCATCGAAGGTAAGGCCATACAAGTTCATCCGCTGGTGTGTACCGCCTTCAATGCGGACTTTGACGGAGACCAGATGGCCGTACACGTTCCGCTTTCTTCTCAAGCGCAGAGCGAGGCGCGCGATCTTATTGCGTCAAATCAAAACCTGCTAAAACCTTCAGCCGGTGAGCCGATAATTACAGCCACACAGGATATGATTCTCGGCTGTTATTATTTAACAAAACCAACTGCAGGCTTAGTTGGTGAGGGAATGACTTTTGTAAATCTTGAAGAGGCTTTAATGGCTATGCAACACGGGCACGTTCATCTACAGAGTCTGATCAAGGCACGCTATCGCGGGGCGATGATAGAAACCACAATCGGTCGTCTGATTTTTAACTCAATTCTGCCGGAAGAGCTTCAATACATGAACAAGACGATGGACAAAAAAGCCCTTTCCGATGTCATCTCAAGATGCTTCCCTCTATGCGGCCGTGAAGTCACTGTATGCGTGGCTGATGACATTAAGGATCTTGGATTTGAATTTGCCACTCAGTCCGGCCTATCGATAGCCGCCACCGACATGATCGTACCAAAAGAAAAAGGTGCGATTATCGAAGCAGCTTCCGAGGTAGTAAAACAGATCAACAACCAATACTGGAAAGGACTTATT
>JBBTWW010000096.1:0-1956 GCA_038062595.1 Patescibacteria group bacterium
TGGATCGCCCTGACGACCGCTGCGCCCCCGCAACTGGTTATCTATACGCCTGCTCTCGTGACGCTCGGTACCAAGTATGAACAATCCACCACGCTCAGTAACTCCCTCTCCGAGCTTGATATCCGTACCGCGACCGGCCATGTTCGTGGCTATGGTCACGGCGTCTTTTTGGCCTGCCTGAGACACAATCTCGGCCTCTTTTTCGTGATACTTGGCATTTAGTACCGTGTGAGGAACACCCTCTTTTTTCAAAAGATTACTCAAGTGCTCGGACTTTTCTATGGAGATTGTACCGATCAATACCGGCTGTCCCTTCTCGTGTAGCTCCTTAACTTTTCTTACTGCGGCTGTGAATTTACCACTCTCGTTTTTGTACACGCCATCCGGATTGTCATGTCTGCCAACTGGACGATGAGTGGGAACTGCGATGACATCCAGTCGATAAATCCTGGCGAACTCCTCTGCCTCAGTCTCGGCAGTACCGGTCATACCGGCGAGCTTGGTAAATAGCCGGAAGTAATTTTGGAAAGAAACCGTTGCCAGTGTCTTGCTCTCTCTCTTCACGTCAACGCCCTCTTTTGCCTCAATCGCCTGGTGGAGTCCGTCGGAGTAGCGGCGGCCCGGCATGAGGCGCCCGGTAAACTCATCTACTATAAGAACCTCTCCATCTTTCACGATGTAGTCTATCTCATTTTTAAAAATCGCATGCGCTTTTAGAGACTGCTCGATGTGGTGCACCTCGCGAAAACCGGCCTCGGTGTATATATTTTCCATACCGAGCAGACGCTCCATCTCGGCAATGCCGGCCTCGGTAAGAGTAGCCGCACGCTGTTTCTCGTCGATCTTGTAGTGATCTTCCTGTTTCAGGAGACGGATGAGACCGGCGTACTGGCGATACTTATCCGTGGACTCCTCAGCGGCGGCAGATATGATAAGCGGCGTACGCGCCTCATCGATGAGAATGGAGTCGACCTCATCGACGATGGCATAATACAAATTACGCTGGACTATTCTGTTCGGATCGGTGGCCATGTTGTCACGCAGGTAATCAAAGCCAAACTCATTATTCGTGCCGTAGATAATATCGCAAGTGTATGCCTCTTTCTTCTCCTCTGTGGACTGGCCGTGAACTATAACGCCTACCTTCATACCCAGGAATTCATATAGCAAACCCATCCACTCGGCGTCACGATGTGCGAGATAGTCATTGACCGTAACGACAAAAACTCCCTTGCCGGTAAGTGCGTTCAGATACACCGGCATGGTACACACGAGCGTCTTACCCTCACCTGTCTTCATCTCCGCAATTTTGCCGCGATGAAGAACCATACCGCCGATGAGCTGTACGTCGTACGGTATCATATCCCATGTCATCTCACGGCCGCGCACGATATACTTACGACCCACCAGCTTGCGGCATGCAGTTCTTACAAGTGCGAAGGCCTCTGACAGGATGTCGTCGAGTGATCTCCCGGACTCGAGCTCTTTTTTCAAGCGCTCAGTCTCAAATGGAAAGTCCTCGTCGCGAAGCATCTCGGTATACTTCCTGTCCAGTTCGTTTATTTTGTCGACTGTCGGAGCGAGCTTCCTGATAAATTTCTCATTTGGGTCGCCTGCGATCGCAGTCAAAATGCGTCGTATCATACGGACGCCATTGTACCACAACATAGCCGTATGGCGCATAACCGGGCGGCAGCGTATAGGGCACGATGGGGTGTTTTTTTTATCACGAAAAACTGTCTGAGCCCGCGCGGTTTTGCGTTTGAGACTCTGACTTGAATGCCGCGAAGGCGAGTTTTTTTAGTGATAAAAAATATCCCCATCTGCCCGTTGATACGCTGCCTGCCGCCGAAGGGGACCTTTTTATCACTCCTGATATCCGCGCGCTACCACAAAGAGCGTTTTGAAAAGTATCTTGATGTCGAACCAAAGCGACCAGTTTTCTATGTAGAATGT
>JBBTWW010000097.1:0-1014 GCA_038062595.1 Patescibacteria group bacterium
GACGAGACGCCGTTGTTAATGGAGCTGGTCGCTACCCAGGCGGGAGCGCCCGAGGCCAGTGATAGGACATAGCCATTGGTGGTGTTGGCCAGGCCGCCCATGGCGTTAGCGCTAGAAAAGTAGGCCAGTTGGTTGGTGGAACCGGTGTAGAGCGAGGAAGTGGCGATAGTCAGATTGCCCGAGCCGCCGCCCACCAGATACCCCAGAGACGAGCCGGAATAAGCCAGGCCCAGCCCAAGGGTAGCGGTAGTGGTGGCCACGGTTTGCAGAGCACCAGTGCCGGAGCCATAGAGGAGTCGGCCTGAAGTAAACGAGGTCTGGCCGGTGCCGCCGCCAGAGACGGTCAGCGTGCCGGTGATGGCGGGCGGGGCGAAAGTAAATGTTCCGCCAGCGTTGGTGATGGAATTAGAAATGGTCAGACCGTTGAACGAGGCAGCCGTGGAAGTGGCTAAAGTAATCTGGCCGATTTGGGCCGCGCCATAGGTTTGCTGAATGGTGGTGGTGGCCAGGGCGGTGGAGATGGTGATGGCGCCGGTTGAGCCGGTGGTGAGAAGAGGATAGGTTGCGGCCAGAGACGAGACGCCGTTGTTAATGGAACTAGTGGCGACCCACTGCGGAGCCAGAGTTCCGCCTTGACTCATGAGAATGTAGCCGGCCGTGCCGTTGGAATTGTTAACGTCATAGAGCTGGCCGCCCAAAGTCAATTGGGTGGTGGAGGCGTAGGTGAAGGTTTGTTTGGCTGTCCAGGTGTTGCCGTTTCCAAGATTCAATCCAATAGTTCTGGCGGTCGCTCCGGTATAGGTTCCGGAAAAAGTCAGGGTGCTGTCAGTGGCCGAGAGATTGGCCAGAGTGCCGCCAAGGGCGATGCCGCTGATAGTATTGTATTGCAGCTGCCCGTTGCCGATGGTTGAGGAGGCGACAATGACGCCAGAGCCGTTGACTGAAAGCAGTTTGTCCGCGCCTACGCCGATGGTGGTTGAAGTGCCGAAAGCGGTGGAGATGACCGGAGTCAGC
>JBBTWW010000098.1:0-1002 GCA_038062595.1 Patescibacteria group bacterium
CGGCTTTTTTTTGTTCGGTTTGGGCCGCTATAGATTTTTGAAATTGTTTTAATTTATTAAGAATTATAATTGATTCTTTTGGAGATAGACATGATTTCTTTTGAAATGAAATTCCTTCTACTTGAGAAGAAGGGGGAGCAAAGGATGAAATTCCGGATGAGTTTTGAGAAATAGACGATAGCGTCTATCTGCAGAAAATGAAAATAGACACTATCGTTGTTACAGTAGTTGAACTAAACCGCTTTGCGGTAGCTGGGCTGTGAGTTGGGGGGGGATGTGTAACAGTTCTTTGACAATTAGGAGTCAAGTGACCGTGCGTTGCATTGGTTGAACTCCTTGGGTACCTTGGTGGTCGTTTCCTGCCTACCGGTTTACCCGCCGGAGACTTCAGATGCAGGCGTGTATAGAAAAGAATGTCAAGGGAAAATACATTGCCCTAACAAAAGATCCCCTTTTGTTTTTTGACATTCCGTCTCGCCTACCGACAATGGTGCTGGTTGTTGAGTAGTTTGTTCTTTGGTGCTTCGAGATCTTGCTTTGCACGATGGCGTTTTCTATGCGTGTATCTGAGCTCTCTTGGGCTACGGCAAATTCGAGTATAAACGGGAGGGGCTAACCGGGCAGATGGCATATTCCGATTGAAGTATTCATCGGGATTGCACGCCTCATGTTGAGCTCTCTCTCCCACTGGCGAGGTTCGTCGCAGAACAACGAACAGTTGCGTTCACTCAAGCAAAGCATCCAGGCTCAGAAAGCGAGTTCACTATGGTGAGTCTGGTTCTATGCGACCTGTCGCGCTGTGATGTGACTCCTCTGTTGAAATGGACGATAGCGTTTGCCTGTTTTGAGCATGCCGTAGGTGATCCGAGCAATGTACCGTGCAAGGGCGTGGCGTGCATTGTGCTCGGCGACTCCGTTGGCAAGCAGATACTCGTAATATGCGCGGAGTGCATTGTTCTTGCTGTTGATGACTGACATGGCCGCCAATTTATAGACCGTTTT
>JBBTWW010000099.1:0-5032 GCA_038062595.1 Patescibacteria group bacterium
GCATGATGGATACTATCTTAAACCTGGGGCTTAATAATAGAACCCTACAGGGAATAATCGATAAGACAAAAAATCCACGTTTCGCATGGGACTCGTATCGGAGATTTATTAATATGTTTGGCAATGTGGTGTTGGGAATTTCCCATGAACACTTTGAACATGAGATGGAAAAACTAAAAAAGAGCAGGGGAGTAACTCTGGATACCCAATTGACTAGTCGGGACTTGGCTCTGCTTACCCAGAGCTATAAATCAGTTGTAAAAAAGCAGACCGGGAAAAATTTCCCTGATGATCCGCGTGAACAGCTAAAGCTCGCGGTAGATGCTGTTTTTCACTCATGGAATAACAACCGTGCGATAGCGTATCGCAGGATACACAACATTACCGGACTACTTGGAACTGCCGTGAATGTACAGGCCATGGTTTTTGGGAATATGGGTGAGACCTCCGGAACCGGTGTGCTTTTTACCAGGAATCCAGGAAACGGCAAGAGGGAACTATTTGGCGAGTTTCTGCTAAACGCACAGGGTGAGGACGTGGTAGCCGGCATACGCACGCCTTCAAAGATAGAGTCTCTGGAGAAACAAATGCCAAAGGTCTATAAGGAACTTTTTGCAATAACGAAACTACTAGAAAAGCACAATAAGGACATGCAGGATATCGAGTTTACCGTAGAAGAAGGCAGGCTCTTTATACTGCAGACCAGAAATGGAAAGCGTACCGGACACGCCGCAATCAAGATAGCCGTCGATCTCGTAAAAGAAAAACTCATTACGAAAAAAGAGGCTATTCTAAAAGTTGACCCGAATCTGCTTAATCAGCTCCTTCATCCATCTATTGATCCGAAAGCGCAATTAAAAGCAGTGGCCAAAGGTCTGCCTGCTTCACCGGGGGCCTCTAGTGGCCGCATAGTCTTTACTGCCGAAAAAGCCGTGGAGTGGACGGACAACGGCGAGCGCGTAATTCTAGTACGAAAAGAAACCAGCCCAGAGGACATACAGGGCATGTACGCATCTGTTGGAATCCTAACCGCCATGGGCGGCATGACCAGTCATGCCGCAGTAGTGGCGCGCGGCATGGGCAAGTGTTGCGTAGCCGGATGTTCTGACATCTCTGTAGATGCCAAAAAAGAAACTCTTACAATCGGCAGTACTGTTCTCAAGAAAGGCGATACGATAACTCTAAATGGCACCACCGGCGAGGTCTTTATCGGTACCCTCCCTATGGTGGACCCGGAGTTTAGTCCCGAGTTCAGGACGTTTATGAAGTGGGTCGATGAAGTGCGTGCGATGAAGGTTCGCACGAATGCAGACACCCCGAAAGATGCCGCCAAGGCCAGAAGTTTTGGCGCGGAAGGAATAGGTCTATGCCGCACCGAGCATATGTTTTTTGAAAAAAGCCGCATTCCAAAAATCCGCGAGATGATACTGGCAAAAAATGATGATGAAAAACGCCGCGCACTGGCAAAACTCTTACCACTCCAGGAAAATGATTTTTTTGAAATATTCAAAGTGATGAGCGGATATCCTGTGACTATTCGCCTGCTAGACCCACCTCTGCATGAGTTTCTTCCTCAAAACGAAGAGCAGATGAAGGCGCTGTCGAAACAGATGAACGTGCCACTTTCAGAGCTCAAAAAAACTGCCGAGTATCTGCATGAAATAAATCCAATGCTGGGGCATCGCGGCTGTAGGCTGGCCGTAACAACACCGGCGCTGTACGAGATGCAGGTACACGCGATTATACGCGCGGCTATCCGTGCGCATGGAGTAAAAATCAAGGTTATCCCTGAGATCGAGGTACCGCTGGTGACGACTGCCCGCGAGCTCCGCGTCATCCGTAAATCAATAGAAAAAGTTCTTGATGAGTACAAAGGAAAAATAAAATTTCCTGTAAAAATCGGCACGATGATCGAGTTGCCACGCGCATGCGTCACTGCCGATGAGATAGCTCATGAGGCCGACTTTTTCTCTTTTGGCACGAACGACCTCACGCAGTGTACATTTGGCTACTCACGTGACGATGCGGGAAAATTCCTCCCTGCATACATGGACCAGGGGATACTGGAGCGGGACCCCACCGAGAGTATTGATAAAAACGGCGTGGGTGAGCTCATGAAGATGTGTGTGGCAAAGGGGCGCTCTACAAAACCTCTGCTCGAGATAGGCATCTGTGGAGAGCACGGCGGCGAGCCTGACTCAGTGAAGTTTTGTCACGAGATAGGCCTGAACTACGTTAGCTGTTCACCATACCGCGTCCCCATCGCCCGGCTCGCCGCCGCCCAAGCGGCATTAAAAAATTAGTGTATAATCAATTCGAATCTATGTCGTTACGCAACACCATACAGGAGGATCTCACGAGCGCCATGAAGGCAAAGGACGAGCTCCGCGTCTCTACTCTTCGCATGCTCAAGGCGGCAATTATGAAGTTTGAAGTAGCCGGAGATAAAAAAATCGAGGCTGATGACGGCCAGGTTTTGAAGCTGATTGAAAAAGAGGTAAAGCAGAGAAAAGACTCCATTGAAGCTTTTGAAAAAGGCGGCAAGACCGAGATGGCCGAAAAAGAAAAAAAAGAAATGGAAATTTTGCAAAAATACCTGCCTGAGCAGATGAGCGATGAAGAGCTGGAGAAGGTGGTTACTCAAGTGATTAGTCAAACTGGCGCCACTAGCAAGGCCGACTTTGGCAAGGTTATGGGAATGGTAATGGGCCAGACAAAAGGCCGCGCCGACGGCACGCGTGTAAAGGCAATAGTGGATCAAAAGTTGAACTAACTGGTGGGCAGGGAAGGATTTGAACCTTCGTAGGGCAAGGCCCGGCAGATTTACAGTCTGCTGCGATTGACCACTCCGCCACCTGCCCACAGCTACTAGATTTGAACACAAAGACGGTATTTTTTCAAGAAACTGTTGAGTTTGACGATATTATTCAGTATTGCAAATTGGTGTGCCCGGGCACAGATTTTGCTGATTTTTTGGCTTAAATAAGCCATTCTGATGTCGAAACCTGGAGCCGCCAGTCGGATTTGAACCGACGACCTACCGCTTACAAGGCGGTTGCTCTACCACTGAGCTATGGCGGCGAGAGATGCGAGTTTTGCGATCCAGATGTACAATGAGCAAGTAGCATAGTAACAAGCAACAATGCTTTTTGAAAGCCTTAAAAAACGACTCCCCAGGATAAAGGAAAACGAACTCCTGAAAAATCATTGTACATTTCGTGTCGGTGGCCCGGCTGATTTGTTTTACGAACTGCGTGATATAGAGGAACTGCCTACGCTAATCCAGTGGGCGGAAGAGAACCATGTATCGTATTTTATGTTTGGTCAGGGTTCAAATATTCTTTTTGGTGACGGTGGTTTTCGCGGGTTGGTGATAAAAAACTACGCGAATCGTATAGTAGTCGACGACACTACGATAACGGCAGACTCCGGACTTGTACTGGCAATGCTGATTGTAAAAATGCTCGAACACGAGCTCTCCGGACTGGAATCTCTGTATGGACTGCCTGGAACTGTCGGCGGAGCGGTGTATGGAAATGCCGGAGTACCCGGATGTGAGTTCTCTGATTTTTTGAGATACATTACCGTCTACAATATAGAAACCGGCGTACGCCGGGTGGAAAAAAATGACATCACTTTTTCGTATAGACACTCCAGTCTGCAAAATCAAAAAGACGTGATACTGACTGTAACCATTGAACTCAAAAAGGGGAGTAAGGAACACTCCAAGGCAGAGATGAAAAAAATAGATACGGCGCGACGCGATAAACAGCCGGTAGGATTTACGTGCGGATCTTTTTTTAAAAATCCTTCAAAAGAAAAACCGGCCGGCATGCTGATAGACAAGGCGGAGTTAAAAGGGACTCGTATCGGTGGTGCGCAGATAAGCGAAAAGCACGGCAATTTTTTTATGAACGTTGGTGATGCTACCGCAGGAGACATACTGTCTCTATCTGAGCTCGCACAAAAAACCGTAAAAGAAAAATTTGATATAACACTAGAAAGAGAGGTTCGTATTATTGGTGAGCTGTAGGAAGATTCTTAATTTATTTATGTCAAGTTGTTACGCTTCAGGTTGTTTGACCTAGGAAACTCTTTGCCCGTAAACTGTTACTCGTGTTATACTTCATTGAAAGAATTATTCTTTAAATCCTCAACATTATGTTTTCTCCTGCGTTCGTTAAGACTTCCAAACAGGTTATGCTCTTTTTGGGACTTGCTGTTATAGCTCTGCTACTGGTTAACTTTGTCGGAGCACCACACGCACTGGCCCTGGAGGCTATCCGCCCGGAGGACGATCCAGTTCGTGACATCACTGGAGGACAGAGCAGTATCCGCTCCCTGGCACTGCTGATCGTAAACTTTTTCTTAGGCTTCCTGGGACTTCTGGCCGTGATCATGATTATCTACGGAGGTTTCATATATGTCAGTTCTGCCGGTGAGCAGGAAAAAGTTGATGAGGCAAAGAAGATTCTTACTTACGCTGTAATCGGTATCGTGGTTATCGTCATATCATTTGCTCTCGTCAACACACTCCTTGGAGGTCTTGGCGCCGGCACTGATGTTGGCGGCACCCCGTGATGTTTTCTAAGATTTCCTATATCCACCCAAAAGCCCTTGCGTATACGTAGGGGCTTTTATTTAGGGCCTGTGCACATGTCCTAATGTGCCAATATCACGCCGCTGACAACGAAGGTGCCTCTGCCTTACTTCTACTCTTTGCGAACACATCGCTGACTATCACGGCATCCTGTCTTATCTCCACTATCTGCTTTGTAGTAACCAATCTATGATCATAGTGGAATATAAGAAAAGTTTTTGAGACGAATATTTTTTTCATCTCAAAAAGCCTGGGGTCAAAAACTATATCAGTAACACGTCCTATATAAATACCGCTCTCGGTAAATACTTTATTTCCGGCAACCGGTATTTGTTTTTTTAAAACCTCATTCACTCTGATAACATCACCGTGATCCAGAATGTGCATCTCATTTGAGATAGCTAGATGGTCTCGCTCCCAAGCAGGTACGTC
>JBBTWW010000100.1:0-5573 GCA_038062595.1 Patescibacteria group bacterium
GCGCGTGCGGTTTGTTTTGTCAAAAAAAGACTTGAGCCCATCAATCAACCTGCCGTACATGATCTCTAGATTTTCTTCCACGGCAGGCGCGGGTTTTGGCGCTTTGATCTCGCGGTGTTTTTTTATAGCGTCAGTTTGCGTCACTTCTTCGTGTTCCCCAGCCGCCGGCGTAGCCTGAAGCGTCTGCGTAGCCGTCTCGCGTTGAGTAGTTCTAGTGTCCATATTGGCCGGAGCAGGCGTTGGTTGATTTCCGTCGCCGTTATTACTGTTATTGCCGTTGTTGTTCCACAGAGAGGGTTGTGCCATCAGATGCGGTTTTTTAAAGCTTTACGTATTTCTTTTTCCTGAGAGCGTTTTTTCAACACCTCACGTTTGTCGTATTTCTTGCGTCCGACGCCGATCCCTATACGTATCTTTGCCAGTCCTTTTTTCAAATAAATTTCCATCGGGATCACCGCTATGCCTCTCTCATTTTGTGCGGCGCTCAACTGATCGATCTCTTTCTTGTGAAGCAATAATGTGCGTCGGCGTGTCGGATTATAATCAGGCTGATTTGCCGGCTGATATGCGCCGATGTGAATATTTTCCGCCACTGCGCGTCCGCCCGGCGTGATCGCAACGAAGCTACCTCTGAGCTGTACCTTTCCGCTTCGCACTGACTTTATCTCGGCGCCTGTCAGTATGACCCCGGCTTCATAAGTGTCCCGTATTTCAAAGTCGAACGAGGCCTTTTTGTTTTTAACAATGAGCTTTTCTTGCATTCCGCTCTACTTTACCATAATACAAAACCCCGCAAAAGGTTTACTTAAAGCAGAAAAATGGCTTTTCCGGACGGGATTTTTATGTCCTCTTCATATATCCGAAGTTGCAGACAAAGGCCGCCAGGAGGGATCCGATCAGGGGTCCTACCCAGTATATATAGTGTAGTGTCCAGAAGTTTGCCACCACAGCAGGGCCAAAAGCTCTGGCAGGGTTAATAGCCGCACCGGTTAGGCCAAATCCGATCAGTACTGCCGCCATTGTGACCGCTCCCATGGCCAGCCCGCCCCGCTCTGCGGGGCCAAGCTCTTTTTTGTGCATTACTGTACAAAAGTACACATATACCAGTACAAAAGTCATGATCGCCTCCATGAGAATTGCTATCCCACCCGTAACGCCGGTGCCTATACCGCTTGCTCCGAGGTGAAGTATCTCCGGTGAGGTTGCAAAAATCACTTTGAGTAAAACTCCCGCCGCCGCCGCGCCAAAAAGCTGGCTCAAGACGTACCCAAGTCCAACAAGTGTTTTTACATGTCCTGTAGCCCACAATGCTACGGTGATAGCCGGATTCAGGTGTGCGCCGGAGATGTGGATAGTTGCGTACGTCACTGCGAGCACCACCAGTCCATACGCGGCGGCGATACCCCATATGCCGATTCCACCGTATGTCCCGTCTGCCAGCACAGCGCCCGCGCCGATAAATACAATCGCAAAAACACCAAAAAATTCAGCAATGTATTTGTGCCAAGAGTCGTTCATATTTGAAATAAAATAATAAAGTAAAAAGCGCACAAAGTGTATCCGTACAACATGTTAGAACAAAAACAACGTACCACAAGCACAAAGAGTGTGTGAAAAGCCGATTTATGTCTTTATTCTCCTTATTTTTGCCGCCTGCGTATATAGATGCGGACTATTTGCAAGGCTATGATCACCCCTACTGCAAGTGCGAGCAGGTGGTCAGGCCCCTCCACAAAATGTCCCAGTGATGCGAACACTCCACTACCCTCCACCGGATGGGCCAGCGCAATCGGCGGTACAAAAAATATTTTCATACCCAACAAGCAGTTAATATATATACAAATACAATATTAACACAAAACTTCATCAAAGCCATTCTGTCGGTTTACGCGCTCTAGGCTACTGCAATTTTATTCAATATAGCGGCTGTAACACCTGTTTTTAATAGCGCCTTGGCGTTTTCTTTCATGCTCTCTTCCGAGTCAAATAGCAGACCTGCATTGAATGAGTATCTATCTCCATCCTGAGATAGAGATACCATAGTCATGAGCTGATCGGGCGTCTTTTCTTTTGCTGTGACGAGCACATTCTTGGCAAACTCTTCTTCCGTTCCAGTGAAGGAGCCGGTTAGCGAGATGATCGATTTTGTCATTTTTTGGTTACGTGACTTACACACTAATGCAAATATAGCGGTCTGGCGGAAGTTTGGATCGATGAAATAAATCTTGTCATCCTGTGTAACCAGCACGTCTATGCCGCCGATACCGTACCAGCCCAACGCACGAACTGCCGGCAGAATTTTGTCCAACAATGCCGCATGTATTGCTTTCATTGCCGGTATGTTTGAGGTGGCGCGTACTATACCGCCCAGGAACCCTCCGCATTTATCTATGACCTGTTCATTAAATCCAATGATTTCGATTTTCCTAGTCGTATCATGCGAAATACCGAACTGAATGCCGAAGTTGTGCTTTGCCTCTATGTACTCTTCTATAAAAACAGTACCATGCAGATCGCCAAAAGTTTTTTGTGCCTGAGCGACATCTTCCTGTGTGCGGCAGATGCGTACGCCATCGCCGGAGCTGGAAGACGAGAGTTTTACTACGCAAGGAAGAGGTAGTACACCGGTGAATGCCGCAAACTCTATGCCGTTTTTGAAACTGAGGTGACGTCGTGGCAAAAACTCTGTAGGAATATACTTCGACATAGTTGCCTTGTCATTCAGCCAGTTTGTTAATTCTGGGGCAATTTGGAAATGTGACGACAGAGATGGAGTCAAGAATGGCTGTGCCATGATAAGATTTTTGTCACCCGTCATCTCTTCCAGGCTTTTCTTCACCATTTCATTTCTGACATTTCCGCGTAGATTCTTGTCGATTTCTTTTGGCAAAACCAGGATGTTTTGTGGCTTCAAAAGATCAACGCCACAAACTTGCTCTAGAAGACGAAGCGTCCTTTCTCCGGATGTTGAGTGAAAAGTTACCACCTTCATGCCACCACCTGCACATACCAGCGGGCGGGCAGCAACAAGCTCCTCTATCCATGGAGGGACGCCATTGAAAAACTGAGAGTCCTCCCCTGCAGGGAAGCCATAAAAAAATACAGTATTGCGCGGATAATACTGAGAAAGACATGTTTCCGGTTCGTAGACCTCCTGCCATATGGCAGGCTGTGCCAAGCCCGCGGTCCCTAGCTGTTTTTTCGAATTATCAGGTGAAGGCTCCATAAAATGATGATGAGATAGTTAAGCTTAAATTGAGATAAACTGCAAGGGTCCGAAGTATGTTTATATCACAAAAGCACCCAAAGGTCAAGGGTGGGAGTTAGTGTGCTGGCCTTGGCGTTCCAATTTTGGCGGCCGCCTATATAGGCCCTAACTTAAAAAAGCTAAATAATTTTCCTTGTTTATAATTTCAAGGGAAGCTTCGGGATAAGTATCAAGCCAATCTTTTGGTAGTTTAGCTTTTGACTTAGACCATTTACACTCATAACCAAATAGCTTTCCTTCTCGCTCCTCAACAATATCGATTTCTTTTTGATCCCATGTTCTCCAGAAATAAACATTAGCAAAGATATTTTTATAAGAACGTTTTTTTAGTCGTTCAATAAATACAAAATTTTCCCATAGCTCCCCAATATCGTTTCTAAGCTCAATTTCGTTAAAATTGGCTATCAAAGCGTTCCTTACGCCCAAATCATAGAAGTAATACCGTGAACTTTTGCTTACCTCTTTTCTAAGATTTCGACTAAATCCCCGAACGCTAAATAATATGAATGACTTTTCAAAGATGTCCAGGTAACGGGCGACTGTTTTACGATCAATACCAAGCTGCGTACCCAATTCAGAAAGGGAAACCTCTTTCCCTATTTGAAACGCAATCAATCGCAACAAATCCAAGAGAATTTTTGAACTCTTTACGCGTTCCAGCTCCAGTATATCTTTTAGTAAATATGAATGCGTAATTTCTTCAATTTTGATCTGTTTTTTTTCATTCGTATTCGCCGTAATAATTTCAGGATACGAACCGTAGATTAAATAACTTTGAAGCCGTTGTTGTACTTCGTAGCTACCGTATTCATCTATCAATTCCATTTGTGACAGAGGAAATAAAGTTAACGTTTTCTTCCTTCCTGTTAATGGCTCTCCTATTTGTCCGGCCAAATCAAAAGAAGATGAGCCAGTCACAATGATTTTAATGTCGGGCAGATGATCAACGATCATTTTTAAAGCAATCCCTATATGAGGTATTTTTTGTGCTTCATCAATAACGATAAGTTCATATGGCTTTGCATAGGCAAGAATTCGTTCAAGTTCTTGAGAAGCAAGCAAAGTTTGAATTTTGATATTGTCGCCCGTTTCAAGCTGAAATTTAAGAGATGTCTTATTTAAAAAATCCTGTACCAGAGTGGTTTTACCAACCTGTCTCGGGCCAAAAATCACCAACACTTTACCGCTTTCAAGGCATTGGCCAAGATCTGAATAGAATCGCTTTATTTTCATGAATTCAGTCTATCAAAATCCCTCAAATATGTCAAATTAGTGTATTTGGCCTGTATATGGCATTGACTAAGAAAGATACAGTGATATAATTCGATGCCATGGAACCAAAAATTTTGCATCCTGATCAGCATACTGAACGAGATTCAGCTCCGGTGGCAGCCGCAGGCTCTACGGATGTTGCGGCTACGGATAGTGCATCCGTTGGGGATGCAGTACGCGCTGTACTTGATGACCATCCATTGATAACGAGATTAAGAACAAAAAAGGCTTCAGCAAGGCTCATAGCTCGACTTGAACCATTAGCAGAATCACAAACCGAATTGGGGCTTCGTGGAAAAGACGGCGTAGTTTTTGAAGTTTCTCTGCAACATGGTCGATTAAATTGTATACGAACTTTGGTGGCGCAGGGGCCTTCGTTGTCAAATCCAATAAATCTTACTAGCGCATTTACCATCCCATTAGACTGCGACCCAACAGATGATTTTTTAGAAGACGAAGAAAAAAAAGGATCCTGGGAATTCGCTCAATATAAATGCTATGCGGCATTAGCCCATAACCCAAATATCGCAGATCGTCTTTCCATCGAAGATTCTGTTGTTTTCTATACGTGGCGCTATGGTCATCCGGACGGAGAAAAATTACAAATACTGATTGACGATACCGCCTTTCAGATTTTCTTTAATAGAGAGGGTCTGGGAATGACAAGAAAATTTGATCCTGCGACAATAACATGTATCGAATTAGACCGTGCAATTGCAAAATCGTGCGGTGCACCTTTACTGCCGGAAGAGGAGCCACCACCATATCAACCTCCGGTAATGTCAGAAACATATGAAGTAGCACCTGATCCAGTTGATGAAATTATTAAAAATTCCCTTGATAAACCAAGATTTGCGAGAGCACAATGTGGCATTGTTGCTTACGGAAGTGATGAAGGAATAGGGTATAAAGACTGGAATGAAGATAGAGTAGTGATAAATACCGGCACTAATAGTTTTGCCGTTATCGATGTGGCAGGTACCCCATTTAGTAGACACTTTTGAAACCCCCTAACCCTCGACCTTGGCTAGAA
>JBBTWW010000101.1:0-9369 GCA_038062595.1 Patescibacteria group bacterium
AAAATAACCAATGATCTGAAGTGAGAATATGAATACATATGAGGCCAAAAGAGGCTTCCATACGGTCAGTAGATTTTCCATAATATAGCCCTGCACATGAGAGACATTTGCGTATACCACGCACATTACAAGTATTATAGAGATACTGCCAAAATGTTCTTTTGTTTTTTCTATAGTCTGATGTGCCAGCCTTCTCGTTACTAGAGCTATCCCAAGTGGTATGAATATTAATTTGAATGTAGTGAAAAATAGCGATGAAATGTCGATGCTTAGGGTTGAGCTGGTTAGTAGTTTAAATACAAATGGTAGTGTAAATGGTACGAAAAACTTTGATGCTGTGGCGACTACGGTCGAAAGAACTACGTCCCCTTTCATAAACTGTGACCATGCTGGCGTGCTGACGCCGGCCGAAACGCTACTGAGCAGTAACATTGCGATTGCGTATTGTGGAGCTATGATTGATGCTATTAAATACACGACGGATGGCATTACGACGAGAAGTATAGTAAGCGCATATAGCAAAAAAAGAGGATGACGCGCCTGATGCAACAGTTCTGCCGTGTCCATTCTTAAAAAAACCAGAAACAGAATCGTCATTAATACAAACGGCACGTAACGATAAAGTATCAACCCAGCTTGCGGCAGTATCAGTCCGACCGCTATCGTGCACACGAAAAATACGAGGAAGTGTGAGTCAAAAAACGAAATGGCACGTCGCAATGGCATTACGTTTGAAAGTTAACATGCCGGTGGTATAATTGCCAATATGAAAAAAATACTTTCACTCTTGTCCTTAATTGTTCTTGTTGTAATGATAGTGCCTATACCGCGAGTCTATGCGGCTACGACGATCGTTACGGTTACCTCTGGTGGTTTTTCTCCGTCCAGTGTCTCTATCGCAGAGGGAGACACGGTACTATGGGAAAATCGCGATTCGATATCAAGTCATAGCGTTTACTCCACGCCACACCCGGCCCACACGGATTATCCGGCGCTAAATCTGGGCGAAATGGACAAGGAAATTCCAACTCTTGATACCGTTACGCTAACGTTTAACCAGTCCGGCGTTTATACCTATCACGATCATCTGTTCCCGGCTCTTACCGGTAGTGTGACCGTGACAGACAGCGTGGCGCCGTCGACGATTTCGAGTCTCGCGACGTCAGCAACTACTAGTAGTTCGACAACCCTGACATGGACAGCCCCTGGTGATAATGCGGCAAGTGGCACGGCGACCTCATATGAGATTCGTTATGGTACTTCAACTATCAATGACGGCAACTGGAGTGCCTCAACATTGGCATCATCGCCGCCAACACCGCAGGTTGCAGGTACGTCGCAGTCATTGGTTGTTTCAGGACTGACAGCCAACACGACCTATTATTTTGCAATAAAAGCAACTGATGAAGTTCCAAATCAGTCAGCTGTCTCAAATGTGGCCACTGTGACTACGTCTGCCGTTCAGAGCAGTCCTGGCGGTGGCTCATCTCCTGATGTTACAGCGCCAGCCGCAGTTACGAATCTCTCCTCTTCAGTTTCTACCGATACAACTGTCGATTTACGCTGGACCGCTCCGGGTGATGATGTCACGACTGGCACCGTCAGCTCGTATAATCTTCGCTACTCAAGAACTCTTATTACGAATGGTAATTTTGCTTCCGCCACTCAAGTCACACCTGCTCCGACACCGTTGGGTGCGGGTGCTACACAGACTTTTTCCGTGCTCGGGCTGACAGCAGGTACGCAGTACTATTTTGCACTAAAGGCCGTTGATGACTCCAGTAACACATCCGAGCTCTCGAATGTCATAAACGTCACTACGGCCGCTGTTCCAGCGTCCAGTTCTGATACTACTGCACCGCAGGCTATTGCAAATCTTGCCGTTGGTGAGGTTACCTCCACCACTGTTACATTGACGTGGACAGCTTCTGGCGACGATGGTACCGGCGGCACTGCAACCGCATATGATCTTCGCTATTCGACCGCGCCAATAACGGCCGAGAACTTCATTTCCGCCACACCGGTCAGCACAGTCGGAGCACCAAAGATCGGTGATTCCGCAGAGATATTTACGATCACCGGGCTGGCGACCGGCACGAAGCATTATTTTGCTATAAAAGTTCGTGACGAAGCCAATAACTGGTCCACTATATCAAATATTATCGATGCGACTCCATCACAACCAGCACAACCGACAGGCTCTGCCACCGTTGTATTGAGAGATGGTACTGTATTCACGGATGCCGATGGAGAGGCTTTGGATAATGTGGATCTGAATGTCACTCTCATACCACTGCCAACGTCGATCTCTTTTGCAGGAAAAGTTAAAAAAATACCGGTCATGGTGCAGGCTTTCAAGGCAACTCTGGATGGAGAAAATGCCCCACCGGAAAATGAACCTGTGTACTTTAATAATCCAGTTACAGTCAAAGTTCCTGTTCCGTCAGTTGCCTGCATAACAAGGTGTTCTTTGTACCAATTTTATCCGGATGGAAAGTATGTGTATGTGACAGAAGGCAAGTCCAGACAGGAAAAAATATCATTCACGCTGACGCATCTTTCGAGTTACTTTGTGGTTGAGGATATCGTTGAAAAAAATGATTTCATAGATCTGACTCCTGAAGTTGCACACTGGGCGTATGGCATTATAAACGAGCTGCACGACAAAGACGTAATGAATGGCTACGATAACAATACAGTGCGTCCGCAAAATAGCCTCAAGCGTTCCGAGGCAGTGAAACTCCTCACGTTGATGTTCCGTATCAATGCAAACTCTCAGGCGTCGTTATCCTTTGATGATCTGCCGGATCCGGAGGCGTGGTACATGCCATATCTTCGCGTTGCTTTTGAGCGCGGCATAATTACGGGCTACGAGGACAACACCGTGAGGCCGGGTAGCGACATAAATCGTGCCGAAGCTCTGGCTGTTTTTGTACGCACGCTCAAGATCTCCAATATCGCGACATATGCCGATAGGGACGTACCATTTGTAGACGTGGAAAAAGGCTCCTGGTACTACCCGTTCGTGGCATTTGCATACGAGACCGATATAGTACAGGGCATGGAGGAGACCCAACCTGATGGTTCCAAGGTGCGCTTCTTCAATCCATCTTCATCCATCACGCGCGCCGAGTTTGCGAAACTTCTCACCGAGTTCGCCAGACTACAGTAGGGATTATCTGATGTAATCGACGGCGATACTGTCACTGTACGGAAAGTCGGATTCAAACATTGTTCCGTATGTGTCATCTTTGCGCATCCGGTCTTTGATCTCTGTAACCCGCTTGTGCCACTCTTCTTTCGAATATTTTTTATTTAGAATTTCGTACTCGGCACGATTGCGGGATATGCAACCGAATAAGTTATTGCTGTTAAAACAATGTATGCAATACTCCAGATTGCTGGAGTCGTCTATTGCAAAGCAAAAATTACAGTTAACTACATGGATGCCGCTCATCACCATATAGTTAAGTTCACAGCCCTTGTATAAATTCGAACAATCTACGCAGTCTTTTACCCCGAGTGGGCGTTCTTGATATAGGGAATCCTCCACGTCATGGCCGTCGAAACACATAAATGAGTTCTTTGCATTTACTAGATAATCGCCCGTGACGTGTTCGCATTTCAAAATACGTCCGTACACGCGTGGTGTTTTAATTTGCAAATCCTGATACATTTTCAAAATTTTCGACTCCGGCCACAGTTTTATTGCTTTCAGTTTTTCGAAGTATGTTTCCTTGTCGTATTGTTCGTTAAAAATCATGTATTTCTTGTTTCTTCGTGAGACACAGCCAAAGATATATTCGCTCCCAATACAGTCAAAACAGTACTCACCGTCTCGCACATTCTTACAGTCCTGCAGGTAGCTGCCGTTGTAGCAGTTTTCACAGTCGAGACATTCGTAACACAACTCACTATCAAAAATTGCGTAGCAGTCTACGCAGTCGCGGCAATTTATCATTGTTGTAGCATAGTAACAATCCTCGTTCTCCGCCGCGCCGCTGACCAGATAGCAGTTCCTGTTATGTGAGGCGAAGTTGGTGTAGTCACAGTTTTCGGAAAGTGTAACTCTCAATGAAAGGCGCGGCGATCTGTCCCGAAGCCTTTCAAATTCTTTAAAAAAATCCATACAACGCCATATTACCACTCAACTGACATAACGTCCGGGAGAAAGTTCGTATATTGTTTGCTATCGCGTAAATCAGCTTTAATCTCAGTGACCCGTTTGAACCACTCTTCTTTCGGATATTTTTTATTCAAAATCTCGTACGAAGCGTGACTTCGACTGACACAGCCGAAGCAGTGATCCGAGTTAAAAACACGCACGCAGTACTCGGAGTCCTTGAGATCGCCGCACTCGAGCGTGAAGTTGCAGTTATAGATGTTGTAACCGACACTGCACTCGTAGGAGAGCTCGGCCGCCGCATGTAATTCAACGTCATAGCAGTCGCGTGAATGATCGAGTACCTGAAAAGCGTATGACACGTCCTCACTGTCTGTGACGCCAAATGCCCACTGACAGTTTTTTGAGCGCAAAATATTGTTTCCAGTACAGTTTTCCGTCTGGAGTTGCACGGAATAGATATGTGGGTGTTTTAAATTCAACGCCTCCACGCGTTCATCAATGTCGTGCCTGGCAGCCGGATTTTTGAGATCGATTGTTTTTAATTTCTTGAAGTATTCTTCTTTTGTATATGGCTCATTAAAGATGTAATACTCCTTTTGTCTCAGACCTACGCAGCCAAAACAATGCTTGCATCCTTTGCAGTCATAGCAAAATTGAGAGTCCGAGCAGTTTACGCACTCGTTGCAAAAATCGCAGTTGTAGCATCCTGAACATGAGGTGCATTCATAACAAAGCTCGCACTGAGTGGCAAAATATGTGTCGTAGCAGTCCTTTAATTCGTTCGGATAAAAACAATAGCCGGAGTCTTCACACTTGTAACCGCAAAAGCATAGGTATGAGTTACGCGAAAATGTAATCATGTGCACATATGGACAGTTGTCGTTGTGTACCGAGCGTAAGTTGTACACCGGTTGAGATAGAACCAGTTTTCTAAACTCGTTAACAAAGTCCATCTGTGGTTTTATAGATATTTTGCCAAATTCGCGTTCAGGCGAGAGTTCACGTCGCCGACCGTGGAGTTGAAAGTTCGTCCGGTAATCAGTTCATACGCCTCGATGTAACGGCGGCCGGTTTCGGCACGGATTTCATCGGGAATCTCAGGAATCTCGCCGTCACCACGGAAACCGCGCTCGGCCAGCCACTCGCGCAGATATTCTTTGTCTATTTTTTTCTGCTCCTCTCCGCGTGCCAGGCGCTCTTCGTACTCATTTGCAAACCAGAAACGGGAAGAGTCAGGTGTGTGGATCTCGTCGATGAGAATAATGTTGCCTGCAGGATCTTTGCCAAACTCATACTTCGTATCAACCAGGATAATTCCCTGCTTTGCGCAGATGTCGACGCCGCGGAGGTATAGCTTCATCGCAACGCCGGCCATGTAGTCAAACTCCTCTGCAGAAATTACGCCGCGCTCCAAAATCTGTTCGCGTGATACGGACTCGTCGTGATCGCCGTGCTCGGCTTTCGTAGATGGAGTAAGAATCGGTTTTTCAAATTTCTGATTTTTTTTCAAACCCTCCGGAAGAATATTGCCGCAGAAGTTACGTACACCTTTCTCATAGTTGTACCAAGCCGATGTCGTAGTAACACCTGTTATATAGCCACGAATGACCATCTCTACGGGCATGGCGACACACTCTTTTGCGATCACCACATTCGGATCAGGAAACTCTATGACGTGATTGCCTACTATGTCCTTGGTGTGTTCAAACCAGAACTGGGCTATCTGATTCAAAACCTGCCCCTTGAACGGAATGGTCGTGATCACGCGGTCGAAGGCCGAGAGGCGGTCTGTGACGATGAGGAAGCGCTTGCCGTCTTTGGAGTAATTATCGCGAACCTTACCCTCGTATTTTTTGCCAAGAGTTGGAAAATCAGTGGAGTTGAGAGTGTGTTGAATCTGTGCAATAAGCTGGTCTTGTGGGATCATACGTGTGTGTGGTTATATGGTAATGCTATGTCAAAAATACTGGAAAAGTTTGGAAATGTCACGGTGGTCCTGGGCAGTCAGTGGGGTGACGAGGGAAAGGGTAAGTTGATCGACATTTTGGCGCCTGAGTACGACATTATCGCCCGCGCCACAGGCGGTGCTAATGCCGGTCACACAGTCTACTGGAATGACGGTGGTGAGACCAAGAAGCTGGTTTTTCACCTTATTCCGTCCGGAATGATCCACGGAGATAAGATCTGCGTCGTTGGCAATGGCGTCGTCCTGCACATCGCGACGATGCTGGAGGAGATAGAGGCACTAAAGGCCCAGGGGGTTGATGTCACCGGACGTCTCATCCTCTCTGACCGTGCGCACATAGTTTTTGACTATCACAAGCAGATCGATGCACTGCAGGAGGAGATGAAAGGAAAAGCAAAAGTTGGTACTACTCTACGTGGAATAGGGCCTGCCTATGCGGATAAGATCTCGCGCATAGGTATAAGGCTCGGTGAGCTCAGGGATTTTGAAAAATTTTCAAATCACTTCCGCCAAAACGTGGAATTTTTAAAAAAGATGTATGCGATCGATATAGATGTCGATTCAGAGCTGAAGAAATATCGTGAGTACGCGGCTATAATTACACCAATGTTGCGCGATACTGCTCACTATCTGGCATCTGAAGCCGCTTCCGGCAGGACCATTCTTATAGAAGGGGCAAATGCCACGCATCTTGATATCGATCACGGCACGTATCCCTTTGTCACGTCTTCCAACGCAACTATCGGTGGAATTATTACAGGGCTTGGTATCTCCCCTTTTATGTTAAAAAGCGCCATAGGGATAGTAAAGGCCTACACCACGCGTGTCGGCGCGGGCGTCTTCCCGACCGAGCTTAATGACGAGTTGGGAGAGGCTATCCGTACAAAAGGCGGTGAGTTTGGCTCTACGACGGGACGCCCGCGCCGCTGTGGCTGGTTTGACGCCATGATTGTGCGCCGGTCCGTAGAGATTAACGGTCTCACCTCGATTAATCTTACCAAGGTGGACGTACTCACAGGGCTAAAAAAACTAAAACTTGCCGTGGGCTACAGAGTAAATGGCGTAGAGCTCGAGAGCGTTCCTGCCGACCTCGCCACGGTGGAAAATCTGGAGGTTCTCTACGAGGAGATGAATGGTTGGGATGAGGATTTATCGGACATTCGCGAGTTTAAAAACCTTCCGGAGAACTGCAAAAAATACATCTTGAGAATAGAAGCACTCATTGGATGTTCCATAGATTTTATCGGTGTCGGACAGCGTAGGGATCAGATTCTTACAAAAGACGCCTGATTTTCAGCATAAGCCTTTCTGATCTCCGGAAGTTTCTCTTTCATTTTGTTAAATACCGCGCTGTCATTCTCCATCTCGATGGTATCTTTTGCTTTTTGTTTATACAGATTTGCCGTGAAGTTTTTTGAATCGATGTTCAAAATATCGTCGCAGGCGCGCATGACTTTTTCGTATTCCGCATTTTTGAAAAGTTCTTTTATCCGCGCCGTACCTTCATTTATATTCATGCGCCTCTCGACACTTTCTTTTTCCGTAAGATGTCTGCGCGCATCGGCTACAAGCCCGATTATTTTGTCATTCTTGTCATCTATCTTTAGCAGTGACTCATAGAGCTCCAGTGCCTGTGTGTAGTTGCCGCTGTCGACAACTCTCTCATGTTCTTTTAGTTTTTGTTCTATGAGCAGATCTTTTGCTTTTTTGAGCAGGCGTACTACGGTTTCATTGCGTGGGGCGATCTCCATGAGCTCCCTGGCGGCCTGTATAGCCTCACCAAAGCGTTTTTCCGTGATCACGCGTTCTATTACGCTGATTGCCTGCGTGACGAATGCATTACGCTCCTTATTCTTCGTATCTCCGATTTTTTCTTCTGCCCGCTGTATGAGCTCCAGTAACTCTTCATCATGCGGTGCGTATGCGTATAATCTATTGTAGACCTGCAGTAGTTCTTCATATTTTCCTTCATCCCACAGATGCCTGGTGTTTTTTATATCCTGTCGCACCTTATTCAGATTCAGCTCCATGATTTCTTCTTCCACATCGCGAAAAAGGTCGAGAGTCGTTTTATTTTGCGGATCAAATTTCAAAAGCTCCCGGCACGCCTGATACGCCCTCTGCAGGTCGCGATGCGATATCAGATTCCGTATGGTTTTATGTCCGTTTTGTATGTATTCCTGTGGATCCAGCATCTGGCTATTATAACACAAAAAGGCCATCTGTGCCATACTGTTCGCTCTCCCCACGAGCTTTTAATAAAAAAATTGTTTCAGACTTTAATTTCGCCCTGGCCCAATCTTTTTGGGGATCAGTTAAAAAGTCTCCTAAGCCATCCAATATGTGCTTGTTGTCGAGCTTCTCAAGTTGCTCGACTGTCAATTGCAGGACTTCTTTAAACTTTTTTCCGGAACGTTGTTCGACAATTTCTTTATTTATCGGCCAATGGTTTTCCAGAAAAAACCAAACATCGTAAACATCCCGGCTTGTCTTACCAATCCGTTCATGCATGGCCATCAACTTATGAGCGAACATATCCTCCTGAGCCATTACCAACATTGATATGCCCAGTAATGTTCTCAACTCATATTTCGAGCCGAATTGCCTTCGATTAATCTCGACTTTTATATGTTGTGCCCCCGGCGCATAAGAAAGTACATTCAGTAAATTGAATTTTTTGATTCTGGCATCCATGATAGTTCCATATTTGGTAACAATCATCTGTATTTTTTCGAAGACCTCGGTCTCTTTCCCTTCGTTTAACAAATCAAAATCAAGATCAACCGAATCGCGTGTCAAGCCGAAAAACAGTAAAGCAGCCGTTCCACCCTTAAAACCCAGATGAGGCGCAATAGATGTATCATAATATACGTCCTTTAAAATCTGTAGCAGTATATTCTTATGTTTTGAATAATCTAATTTCATTGGCCTTTCGGATTAAATTGTTTAACCTTTTTATCCATTCGTTTATTGTTATAAATCGGCAATATTTCTAACACCTTATTCCAATTCAAGGCGTTTAAATTATCAAAATGATAATCTTTGCTGATATAGATTCGGTCCAAGAAAGCACGCTCTTTCGTAGCGGTGGCAATTCCATTCGGATGTTCAATGCCGGCCGTATTACTCAATACATAGTCTTTCATTCGGATAAAAGAGATTTTCTGATCGCCCGCTTGAATATCACGAGTCACATATGAGGCGACGAAAATATTGCTGTAGAATTGAAAATTTATTCCAGTCCGAGTTAAAACAGTTTCGAAGCTAATGTAAGAGG
>JBBTWW010000102.1:0-1388 GCA_038062595.1 Patescibacteria group bacterium
TTTCTTTTTCCACCAGCTCATCTTCTAGATCATCTGTGGCGTGTGAAGACCTAGCGGTTTGGTGTGGCGACATTGACTGTGCCTCGAGCTGCCCTATTCTATACTGGGCTTGTTCCAGCTTCTTTGTACGCTCCTCCAGTAGCTTGCTCGACTCCGAATACAGATCCCGATAAAAACCAGGATCCGGAGACTCTCTGTGCTCATGGCGAGGAGGCTCTATGCGTGGCACGGCACGTAGGTCTATAGACTCTGTCGCATCTTCATTTTCACTAGACAAAAATGTTGTTCCACGTTTTAAATCGATTATTTCCTGCTTGGATAGCCAAACTCTGCCATTAATCTGCCGTGCGGACAGCTTGCCGCCACGGATATAGCGATCTATCGTGCGTACGGCCACTTTTAGTAGTTGGCTTGCGGTTTTCCTGTCAATTTCGTATGTTCTCTGTGACTCCATTTATCGAGAAGTTTTACAAAAGTTTTCAAACAATGGTCTATGCTCAAAGTACTACAAAGTTGACAACAAGACAATCCCGTAGACGCAACAGGCTGTCTACTGTCGTGGCCAGTTTTCGCAAAGGTAAGTTTCGTAGTATACCGGAGAGTAGTCTAAAAAAACTCGCCGCTAGAGCGCATAAAGTTCTGGCTAGTCGCAGTTTACGTGTTATAGACATGCATACGCGCTACTTAATTGAGTGTTCATTTGTGGATAATCAAACTATTCGCCGTATCAACAAAAAATTTAGGTCGCAGAACAAAGCTACAGACGTAATATCGTTAAGCTATTTTGATAATGTCGTCCGTCACAGTCATACGACGGATCCGGATGAGTGCTTCGTCGGCGAGATTTTTATATCCGTTCCTTATGCCAGAACTCAGGCGGCAGAACTTGGCCATAGTCTGCTTCGAGAGCTGGAATTTCTGTTCGTACATGGCCTGCTTCATGTATTTGGATTCGATCATATTAGGCCCGTGGAGCGCAAAGAAATGTTCCGATTAACCGACCTTATACTTGGGGATTAGTTGTGTTACAATAACGCGCGTCAACGGGGTGTAGCGTAATTGGCTATCGCGCTTGGTTTGGGACCAAGAGGTTCCCGGTTCGAGTCCGGGCACCCCGACCAGTACGACACAGAAAGCGAAGCACTTCTGTGTCGCCGCCCTTAGCGTGAAGTTGCTATTATCACTAGTTCAATCCGGCGCGTGCCGCACGATCATGTAAGACTAACCTGGCGAATAACCACCTTGGAAACCCTCCTCTCCACCACAGTCGGACTACCAATTATTGATGAACACTCCAGTCATGTTGTTTCACGTGTTAGTGATGTATTGATTGATACCGAGACAGGCAAGGTAGTTGCTTTTCTTATAGGTACGCGGCGTATGGTAGT
>JBBTWW010000103.1:0-17629 GCA_038062595.1 Patescibacteria group bacterium
TAATTGTAACAAAAGAAAACAGTAACCACGTGTCCACTTTTTGGGGTACAGATCAGAGTCTGGTGCCGCCAGAGGGGCTCGAACCCCCAACCCCCAGTTCCGAAGACTGGTGCTCTATCCAATTGAGCTATGACGGCATATTCTTAGTCTATCTGATAGCATTGTAGCAAATAATTTGCTAACAGATACAGCATTACAACCTGTTGACAGGTTGCGGCTTTCCAGTACAATAACAAGCCATGCTAAAAAAACTGCTTTATACACTGCGGTTGCGAAGCCTACTGATCGGATTTTTGGGTCTGGCGATATTTGCAGGTGGGGTGATTTTTGGAAATTTTTTTTTAAAAGACGCGCTAAGCAGCGCATCCATCGCAATGCCTTCGTTATCAAACAGGGACGCGGAGAAAAAACTCTACGTAATTTTTGAAAAGCGCGAGATAGTCGCGGAGCGTCCGAGCGGATTTCATAAACAAAAAATCAGCGGATTTGGAGTAACAACAGAGAATAAGAAACACCTGATCTACTCCTTTACCGACGACCCGCTGACTCGCGCGGCCGCACAGAGATATCTAATACCCACCGGGCATGTGACTCCAAATGGAAAAATATTTCTGTCGGGCGTCGGCCCCGGGAACATGACGGTTCTCTCTCTTTTTGGCAGTAATCTCACTGAGGATTTTTCATTTTTAATGAAACGAAATTTTCCTGTTACAAACTTCCTGCTCAGCGGGGACGAACAAAATGTGTACTATCCTGAGGGAAAAACCGTCGTACGGATGTCACGCGAGGATGAGAGCACGCAGGTCGTTGGAGCAGATTTGCTAATGGACTCACACATCACAGGATGGTCATCTATCTCGGAAGCGCTCTACGCGGATGCACATCGACCGGGCGGTGTAGCTGAAATTTTCCGTGTAAATGTAGACGAGGGAAGAACGTATCGGTACCGTGGAATCGATGGAGCGATACGGGAAAGTGTCGTAATTTGTCCGGGGCAGAATTTTGCAGTATTCGCACGTAGCGCAAATAATCCGTCGGATAATGCAGGGATCAGACCATACAGTCTGGAGTTGCTTGATATGGCCAACGATACGACAAAAACATTGATGGAGAACCTGGGCACGCCACCGCGGGATATACGACTATCATGCGCATCGGGTAAGATACTTTTCAAAAATGATGGACGATTTCAGATAGTCGATCACGCGGGCAGTCCGTATCGTAAGGTACTGATAGACCCGTCAGACAGGGTTCTGCTCTTCCTGGATGATGGGAAAAACGTCATAATTGAGCGCGATGGAATACCATATCTAAAAAACTACAAGAGCGGACGGGAAACGGCTCTGGGAACGCCGGAAGACGGGGTGCAGTACGTTGTGCTAGGAGCGGTAGAGCAATAGTTTGGTGTTCTGATATAATGCTAACGTGTACGCTGAAATTGTAATAAATCGCAGACTGCCTGGAACAATGGACACCCTGACCTACGAGCTTTCCGAACCGCTCGAGCCGGGAGTGGGCGTGATGGTGCCTTTTAAAAATCTCGAGATTGCGGGAGTAATAATCGGCACCACGGAAAAAAAACCGGAAATCTCAAAAATACGAAAGACACTTTCTCAAATCTTTGACTATCCCCTGCTTAGAAGCTGGCAGATAGATCTGGCGCGATGGATGTCTGAGTATTACATGACTCCCATCTCCAGTGTCATTCCTATTTTTTTGCCAAGAAAACTCTGGTCCGGAAAAGAGATACGCGCGAGGGTGAAAAAAACTTCCGTACAAGACGTGACGCCGGAGGAGGACGAGAAAACAATCGCGCACACACTGACCGCTGAGCAGGAGTCGATAGTGCAGTCGATATTGTGCAAGAAGAATTCTCTATCGCTAATACACGGCGTGACCGGGTCCGGGAAGACAGAGGTGTATGTGCGGCTTGCACAGGCGCATATTGCGCAGGGTAAGCAGGTGCTCATGCTGGTACCGGAGATCGCGCTGACGCCGCAACTCATAGATTATTTCCGCAAGAGGTGTGGCGGTACCATTAGCGTGATTCACAGCAAGCTGTCCGAGGGCGAGCGTCAGCGCGCGTGGCTGGACATACACACCGGAAAGTCTCAAGTGATAATCGGCTCGCGCAGTGTGATATTTTCTCCATTTCAAAACCTCGGGCTTATAGTGATAGATGAGGAGCATGAGTGGACGTATAAGCAGGGAGAGCACGCACCGCGATATCATGTGCGTGAGGTGGCCTACAAGATGAATGAGCTAATAGGTTGCAGTGTCGTACTCGGCAGTGCCACCCCATCGGTGGAGACGTACTTCAATGCCCACGGGGCGAGCGCGCAGGGAGCGAATCCCGCAAGGCGGGGTGAGCCGAAGCGAGCTATATCAATGGACCTATACGAGATAGAGCGACGCATTAACCACACAGCGCGCGGCATGCCGCATGTGCAGATTGTAGACCTCAGGGATGAGATGAAAAAAGGCAACTTCAGCGTCCTGAGCGAGTCTTTGCGGGAAAAACTGGCTGCCACATTGGCACAAAAAAAACAGGCGATACTTTTTATCAATCGCCGCGGGTTCATGCCGGTGACACTCTGTCGCGACTGCGGCTTTGTGGTCCGGTGCCCGGAGTGCAAGGTAGCGATGGTCGTCCACCGCGGCGCGGCGGCGCATGGTGCGATGTCCTCGCGAGCACACGGTGCGAGCGCGCAGCAAGTGAAGGATCTCCGCGCAGTCAGCGGAGTCCTGAACGAGCGAGCTGTATTATCAACAGAGTATCTCGTGTGTCACCACTGCGGTGTGATTGACGTTCCTGGTATCATCTGCCCATCGTGTGCCGGTCCGCGCATACGCTCGCTGGGTGTTGGGACTCAACGCGTTGAGGACGAGATAGCAAAGATCTTTTCAAAAGCGCGCATACTCCGCGCGGACCGCGACACCACCGGTGGCAAAGAACACTTTGAGACGATATATAGGCAGTTCAAGGCTCACGAGGCCGACATTCTTATCGGTACCCAGATCATCGGCAAGGGGTTGGACATACCAAACGTCCACCTTGTAGGTGTCATACTCGCCGACACCAGTCTGCATTTTCCAGACTTCCGCGCAGGCGAGCGCACGTTCCAACTACTCGCGCAGGTGGCCGGCCGCGCAGGGAGAGGTGACTCTACGGGCGAGGTCGTAATACAGACATATAATCCGGAGCACTACGCCATCCGCACGGCGGCCGGCCACGACTATAAGAGCTTTTACGAAGAAGAGATCAAACTGCGCAAAACGCTTACATACCCGCCTTTTTCGAACATCGTCCGTCTCATATACGCACATCCCGATGAAAAATCCGCCAACAAGGCCGTTGAGGAATTTTCAAAATTGCTTGAGTCAAAAATATCCGGCTTAATGACGACGAAATTAGGCCGAAATGTGCAGGGATCACATGACAAAATCACCGTCCAGTACGCACCCGCTCCAGTTCCACGAATACGCGGCAACAACGTGTGGCACATCACGATACGCGGAGATCTCGACGGAATCCGCGAAATACTAAAATCAAGCGGTCTACCTGAAGGGTTTAAGGTAGATATTAATCCTCTCTAGACCACACGCGCGCCGACACGAATAAGCCGACACTGTTTGCCCACAGCTTTTCTAAAAGCTATACTGGCGGCATGAAACGCGTACTCTCCGGCATGCAGCCCTCCGGCAAGCCGCACCTCGGCAACTATCTGGGCGCGATGCGACAACATGTCGCACTATCGAATGACAAGAACTACGAGTGTTTTTATTTTATTGCAAATTATCACGCGCTAACCACAGTGCGCAAAGCGGATGACCTGCGTAACTGGACGCACAACCTCGCTCTTGACTATCTCGCACTCGGGCTGGACACCGAACGTACGGCCTTTTTTATACAAAGCGCCATTCCCGAATTGACTGAACTGACGTGGATCTTTGACTGCATCACCAACGTCGGATTTCTGGAGCGCGCCCATGCGTGGAAAGATGCGAAGGCAAAAGGAAAAAAAGATCCCAGCATGGGACTCTTCAATTATCCGGTACTAATGTCGGCAGATATTTTGATGTACCTACCTTCTCTGGTCCCGGTTGGAAAGGATCAGAAACAGCACGTCGAGATGGCGCGTGACATAGCACAGAGCTTTAATCATCTTTTTGGCAACACCTTCTCTCTTCCAGACCCTATAATTGGAGATGACGTCTCTGTCGTTCCAGGCACCGATGGCCAAAAGATGAGTAAGAGTTACGGCAACACCATCGATATTTTTGCAGACGAAGACGAGCTAAAGAGCCAGGTTTTTTCCGTAAAAACCGACTCAATGGGAGTAAACGAGCCAAAGGATCCGTCAAAAGTTATCCCATTCCAGCTTTATAAATTCTTCGCGCCGCAATCGGATGTCAAAGAAGTTGAAGACAAGTTGCGAAACGGCGGAATCGGATACGGCGACTTGAAGAAGAAGCTTTTTGAAGCACTAATTGAATACTTTGCCGACGCCCGTGCCAAGCGTGCGAAACTGGTAAAGGACCCAAAATTCGTCGCAGACGTATTGTCAAAAGGCGCCACCCGCGCCCGTGAGGTCGCACATGCCATCATGGCCGATGTCCGAAAAAAGACCGGCCTTTCATCATCAACCACGCGTGCCACATAAACACAATAATCAACACCGAACAGCTTACTAACATAACTGGCCGCGCCTAGCCATCGGCTTAACAAATCGACACGACTATCTACACGACTTCGGATTAAGCTTCCGGCTTAGCTTCCAAGTTAGCGTTTGACACAAGCAACGGTTTTTGAATCCGGTAATTTGCAACCATTTGATCAACGTAGTATTTGAATTCGTTTGGGTCCGCTTCTTTTCTGATATGCCAGAGATGTGGCGCGCCATCTTCATGTGCGATGAGTCCGAGATGTGCCAGCCTCTCGTGCCCGTCACAAACCGGAACCAATCTGTCCGGATCGTGCACGCGCTCGGATGCAAAACGTTGTGTGTGATGAAGACTGGTAAATGTTTTCACACAGCCTGGAAATGCACATCGCCCACCATATTTTTTCAGAACGTATTTTTTAATTTTCGCAGGAATGTAGCGCTTTTCGGTCTGCATAATCTCAGGTTTTTCACCGTCATTGTTAGACAGCAATTTTCCCATCAACTCTCCCCAACTTGACTGCCCCTTTAGCTTTTGCAGTCGGTCAAAAACCTCAAACGGCAATTGCATTGTAACTTCTACAGGCGGTCTGTCACTCGCACTCGCACTCGCGTGACGCAGCACATCGACAGATGCATCCATCGCCGCAGAATGGAGGCCACGATCAGCCGCAATATCAATCGACACCGCACCATGATCAGTCGCAACTCCAAAATCTGCACCCTGGACCGGAGAGCTATTTGCATTCCGGATAAGATTTGACTGCATCTCATTTCTGCCATTTTCCTCCCCGGGGAGGATTTCTTTTTTATACTCCCTCACGAATGTTTCAAAAGTATGCTTACTCATTTTACGCGCTTTTTCAGCGAAATATTCGGCGTTTTCATGAGTAGCTATTGCCGCAACGGCGCGCACACGATGTAACCCAAACTGCCTTGCGACATTGAGAAGCGGCTTTTTATCCTCTATGTTTCTAAAAATCCGTAGCGACTCATCCACGGTCCGCTGGCTCATACCTGCCAATTTTGCGGCGTAGACATAGATGCTCTCGTAACCTTTTTTCTTCCAAATGCGTTGTCTATAAATATCAGGCAAAAGTAGCTCGCACCGCCGTCGCCACTTCAAAGCCGCCGCGCCGTATTTCTTGAATGTTTCATGCAGATTTTGAGCTTTATTTTCCACGGCAATTTTGTTAAAAAATTCTGATAATTTCATCGTACTTTTCATGCAAAAAATACCACAAAAATAACTCAAATAACAGGTTAAAACCACAATTTTGACATGACAAAATTTACAATGAGTGCATACTCATATTTGGTACCTGCTGGTTACGTTCAGTCACGAGGGCTGTTTTAAGTACAGATATATGGCGGATTTGACTAAACTAAAAATAGATGATTAAATGCGCACCTAAAATAATTAATTCAAACATTTATGCCTAAATATGGAAGTAGCCTAGCGCTAGCAGCAACTCTAGCGGCAAGCAGTCCGGCACTCGCTGACAAACCAGTAGCTGACAATACAGAGCTGGCGGCAGTTATGACGGCAGCAATATCAAGAGTTGCAAGATTAGGCCTAAAATTAGAGCTTGCTGCTGGTAATAGACCTGGCGAAGTAATTTTTAGAAATGTACCAGACGGCCAAACAGCAGCCGTGATAGATGCAGTGAACGCTACTCCGAAGATGAATGATATGGGGTGTGTGGGTTTTGTAGTTGTACCTGACACTAATCTTCCACCAGCAGAGTATAAAGGGCCGTGTGATATGGGCGTATATTGCGGTCCAAACATTCCGATGTAAACTTAAATTTCATGTTTGACTTCGACGAAAGCTTCGTGTAATTATTGATCGTGCCTACTAAATATATATTTGTTTCCGGCGGTGTCTGTTCTTCCCTTGGTAAGGGCATAGCAACAGCATCTGTCGGAGCTTTGATGAAGGCGTGCGGGTACTCGATCTTTACCATGAAGATGGATCCGTACTTGAATGTGGACCCGGGCACGATGAGCCCTTTCCAGCACGGCGAGGTATTCGTCACAGATGATGGGGCCGAGACCGACCTGGACCTGGGCCACTATGAGCGCTTTATCGGTGAGCCTCTATCCAGGCTATCAACGGTAACCACAGGAAAGATCTACAGCGAGATCATAGAAAAAGAGCGTCGTGGCGATTTTCTCGGTGGGACCATACAGATCATTCCGCACATAACCAACGCCATAAAAGATAAGATAAAAGAAGCCGGTAGAAAGACAAAGGCAGACATAGTGATGGTCGAGATCGGCGGCACCGTTGGCGACATAGAGGGTCTGCCGTTTCTAGAAGCTATTCGTCAGATGCGGTGGGAGCTGGGACACAACAACACTCTCTTCATTCACCTCACTCTTCTCCCCTACTTGCAGGGCAGTAAAGAGCTGAAGACAAAGCCTACGCAAGCATCGGTACGTGAACTGAGGTCAATCGGAATCCAGCCGGATATTATAATTCCACGCGCAGATTATCCTTTAAAAAAATCTCTACTGGACAAGATAGCGCTGTTTTGCGATGTGCAACGCGAAGATGTGATACCGGCTATTACGGTCGACTCGATATACAAGGTGCCAAGTATGCTACAGTCATATAACCTTACAAAGAGAGTTGCACTAAAGCTCAAATTAAAAAAAGACAGCCCTGCTCTAAAAGAGTGGAACGAGCTGGTAGAAAAAATCGACAATGCCAAAAGTCGTCTACCTATAGCGCTTGTCGGCAAGTATACGGGATTGGACGATGCGTACTTGAGCGTATTGGAGTCACTAAAAATAGCCTGTTATCACAATGGCGTCATACTTGATCTCCTCTGGGTGGACGCTGAGAAGCTCGAGCAGAAAGATGAAGGAGAGTGGAAAAAACTTCATCAGGCGGTTGGCATACTGGTTCCCGGCGGGTTTGGCGTTCGCGGCACGGAGGGAAAGATTGCGGCCGCGCGCTACGCGCGCGAGAACAAGATCCCCTATCTCGGGCTCTGTCTCGGCATGCAGATAATGAGCATCGAATACGCACGCCATGTGTTAAAAGACGACGCAATCACGTCGGAAGAGTTCGACGAGTCAGGAGTGGTGCCAAAGAACAAGTACATGGTCCACTTTCTTCCAGGACAACACAAAGAGCGCGCCAAAGGCGGCACACTCAGGCTGGGTGCCTTCCCATGCCATGTGGTTAAAGGTACCGTCACTCACCGCGCGTATAAAAAAGAAATGATCTCCGAGCGTCACCGCCATCGTTATGAGATCAATAACGATCTGCGTAAAAAAATGGAGACAAAAGGATATGTGGTAAGCGGCATATACAAGAAAGGAAATCTCGTCGAGATTGCCGAGATTGCGGAACACCCATTTATGGTCGGTTCCCAATTTCACCCTGAGTTCTTATCCCGTCCCGGCAAGCCTCATCCTCTTTTCCGGGAGTTTATAAAAGCAGCACTATGCCATTCTTCCGCTACACCGTACTAAATCAGGAACAACAAAAACTAACCGGCACGATTGAGGCTCCAGACGAGGCTCTTGCCAAGACTAGACTCAACACCCTCGGATTTTCCCTCATAGGATTTGAAATGATACAGGCGCCCACAACTCAGGCTGTTGACGCATCTTCAGGCACGCCACATTTTGAGTTCGAAGCTACCGATCGCAACGGCAAAAAAGTTTCTGGAACTATAGGTGCCAAGTCCATATTAGCCGCGTATACGCGGCTTGTGGACGAGTATCGTCTTAATCTAAACTCAATCACGCCAGAAGGCACGGCGCCAACGCAGGATAACCTAGCTACTGTCAAAGCTTTGTACGACAAAGAGCGAAAACATACATCGGGAGCTACAGCCCAGGAAAAAGCGCTTTTTGAAGCACAAAAAAAAGAGGAAATCGCAAAGAAAATCGACACTACGATAGAACGCATACAGGAGTTCTTGAGCATGCATGGAGAAAAATTAAAAATGGACGAAAAAAATAGAATAGGCTCGTACATTAATCAACTACTGCGTATCAAAGACAGCACGAACGTCGAGCACGTCATCTCTACATGTGAAAAAATGCTAACTTACATACAAAATCATGAGATTTTTGACGAAGAAGAAAAACGCATTAAGGAGCGCACAGAGATACATGAAGAAGCAAAACAGCTGATGACAAACCTGGAAAACCGTGGACTCAAGCAGGAGATCAACGTAATGGATACAATAGTCTCAATGCAGGAAACGCCGATAATCGGCATGGTCGCGCGCACGATCATGCACTATCTTCACATGGATAATCCGGATATAGCATCCTGTCGCGCAAAATTAAAAGATATAAATTCCCGCATTAACAGTTACTTCGTGCTGTCTTTCAATTTTTCACAACCAAAGACAACGCGAATATTTGCGCGACAGACACTAAGTGAGCTAAAGCGTGAAAGAGATCAGATAAAGAGCAACATGGAGATGTTACTTCAGAAAATTCGTGAGCTAGAGCGCGTCGAAGGCATATCAGGAGTTCCATCGCTCTCAACATTTCTCAACTGGCTTCTGTGTGCATACCTGGCTTATTACTTCATCGCATTCCCTCTGGCGATGAAACAATGGAGTTTTTCATCAGATCTTCCGGAGAGTGTTTTTGTCTATGGCGCGCCAATTATAAAGGCCATCATACTTTTTCTATTCCTATATCACGGGGCATCTAGTTTAAAAAAACTATTCTTCCAGTCGAGCGGCGTCGCGGGATTTGTAATAGCCCCTGTCACGGCCCTGTCATACATATTGATATTAATAAATTTTTAATGCATCCGATAATTCTTGATTTCGGCAGAATTACCGTCTACAGCTTATGGGTATTTGTCTCGATTGGGCTTGTCGCGGCGATGGTGGCTTTTGCGCGGCTGGCACAGAGAAATCGTGTAAACATAGAGCCGATATTACAACACAGCCTGTTTCTTTTTTTATCGATACTTGTCGGCGCACGCGTTCTTTTCATACTCACGCACCTACCGTTATTTTTCTATGATTTTGATTTTTCAATACGATTTTTCCTAGGGTTAATATCGATATGGGATCAAGGTCTATCTTTTTGGGGCGGCGCAATAGGCGTAGTTGCTTCACTTATGTATCTGGCAAAAAAATATGATGGAGACCTGGAAAAGTGGCTCGACCTGTTGGCCCTAGCGGCACTGATAGGATTTAGCATAGGCGTAGTTGGAACATTCTTGGATGGCATGAATCACGGCCGCGAGACTATACTGCCGTGGGGCATGACCTTTGAAAGTCGCGCGGTAAAATACGCCGTACCAATACATCCGGTACAGCTCTACGCACTGGTATACATGACTGCGATCACAATCTTTAGCTTCGAATTACACAAAAAATTGCGCATGCAAACAGCCGGTTTCATAAGTCGATACGTAGTTTTGCTGTATGCTTTATTCCGCTTTCTGGAAGAGTTCTTTCGTGGTGATGATACGATTATGATCGCCGGCATCATTCGCCTCCCTCAGGTACTGGCGCTTTTTGTCTCTTATTTTATGGCGCGCCACATAGCAAAAAAATACTCCTTATCCCTCAAGGATGTACTAAATCCTTATCGGATTTTGACGACTTTGTAATGAATAGTACCGGCAGGGGCGGCAACAGACACCACATCCCCCACTTTATGATCGAGCAACGAGCCACCGACAGGAGATTCGTTTGATATTTTGTGGTTGACCGGATCGGCCTCCGTGGAACCTACGATGGTATACTCCTCTTCCTCTGATCCTTTTTTGGAGGTGTTAATAATGACAATCGTACTGCCCAGCTGTACAATCGCGGATTTTTTTGAGTGATCCTCGATGATCTTGGCGTACTTTACCTTCTCCTCAAGCTCAAGAATACGTCCTTCCAGGAAGGCTTGTTCATTCTTGGCCTCTTCGTACTCGGAGTTCTCGGATAAGTCTCCGTACGAGATCGCCTCCTTGATGCGCTCGGCAATCTCACGACGTCTAATCTCCTTAAGGTACTGAAGCTCTTCCTTTAATTTCTCGAGGCCTTCGCGCGTGAGCAAGGTGGCCTTACTGTCATCGCTACTCGCGCCGGCTATTACATTATCGGACGTGTTGGTCATGGGTGTGAGTTAAAAAAAGGTTATGGGCGTATCTTAATACTGGTAGGGTGCTCCTTCAGCTTCTGTAAAACTTTTGCCTCGATCTGACGAATGCGCTCACGTGTTACACGGAACTCACGGCCAACCTCCTCTAGTGTGTGGCCTACGCCATCCTTCAGTCCAAAACGCATCTCTATAATCTTCTTTTCGCGAGGAGAGAGGTAGTGAAGCATTTCGTGAATATTTTCCTTAATAAGTTGGCGGTTGGTTAGCTCGGATGGGGAAAGCGAGTCATTGTCCTCTATGAAGTCACCAAGACGACTGTCTTCCTCAGTACCGACCGGGGCCTCGAGCGAGACGATGTCCTGAGAGATCTTCAGGATATGGCGAACTTTTTTTACATCCATGTCCATCTCGGCGGCTAGCTCCTCTATGAGCGGCTCGCGACCGAGCTCCTGCACCAGACGGCGCTGTGCGTGAGTTAGCTTATTGATAGTCTCAACCATATGCACCGGAATACGAATGGTGCGCGCCTGATCAGCAATCGCGCGCGTGATAGCCTGACGGATCCACCACGTAGCATATGTAGAAAATTTAAATCCGCGATTAGGGTCAAACTTTTCTACAGCGCGGAACAAGCCGATGTTACCTTCTTGGATAAGATCCAAGAACGAAAGACCACGGCCTATATATTTTTTTGCGATACTAACAACAAGGCGAAGATTGGCCTCTGCGAGCCTCTGCTTGGCCGTCTGATCTCCTCTACGTATGCGCTTTGCAAGATCAATCTCCTCTTTTGCCGTAAGAAGCTTCACCTTGCCTATCTCACACAGATACATACGAATAGAGTCGTTTGATATCTCTTTCAAGTCAACCTCTTTGCGCTTTGGTGTAGCCTTTGGCTTTACCTCATTCTTGCCGGCTTTCGCTAACCCTGCGGCATTCTTTCTTTGAGGCTTGGCCTCTTCTTTACTTAACTCATCCTGCTCGCTCTTCTTCCATATCATTGAGTCCTGCACGTCTATCACCTCTACTCCAACATCTATAAACAGAGTATAAATCTCATCAAGTAAAAGCACGTTCGACTCCAGGTCCGGAATAGCCTTCATGAGCTCCTGCTGTGTGACAAACTTCTGCTCCTTTCCTTTACGTATAAGCTCCTGAACAGCTTTTGGATATTCTTTTATCTTATCGTCATGTGCGTGAGAAATAAACTTTTTAATTTTCTTGGCCATACGTTGTTATGAGGCTGTTATAAGTTGCGAGTATATCTTTTGCTTTGGACGTATCTCCCGTCATCTCTGCTGTTTTCATTTCATCGAGCAGGCGCCTCTTGCGATCAGAGAGCAGTGTATCCAAAAATTTCTTCAAAACCTGGTCAAACTCTTTTTCCATTTCGGCGGCATTTAACGCACCGACTTGTGACTCTACATACAGTGCAAGCAGGTTTGCTTTCTCGCGTAACTCCGGAGACAGGAACATTTCCAGAGAGCCACTTCTATCAGGATGCTCGTGAGTAAGATTATAAAAATCAAGAATCCTTTTGTAAATGTCTTTTACGTTCGTCGGGAGGTCATCCACGGTCACTTTTCCTTTAACCTTAGGCAGGAAATCAATGTTATGTATTATATAACCTAACATGTATTCCGCAAGCGGAAGTTGGGTTTTTTGGGGTTTTTGAGCCTCTTGTGACGCTTTTGGCGCGTACATCTGTTCTACAACATCTTTTGCCCTGGCAAGCTCCGTGTACACCAGCTCCGGGCGAATCTTCAAAAGCGACGCCAGTCGGCGCACGTAGTGATCCTTTTCTACAGCGTTAATTACACGGCGGATTACCGGCAGTATTTCTTCCAATGCTTTTTTCTGGTCGGAAATATCGGACAAATTGTACATGCTTGAAATCTCGGAAAAATAAAAATCCATGTACGATGGTGCGGACTCGATCGCACTCTTCACGTCATCCGGTTTTGTCTTTAGCCACTCATCAGGATCTTTACCTTCTTTTGCAGTAAGAATTTTTACATCAAAATCAAGACGCTGTGCAATAGGCAGTGCGCGTTTGGCGGCTGTCTTGCCGGCTGTATCGGCATCGAAAAATAAAACAAGATTTTTCGTGAATCTCTTGAGTAGCTCTGCATGGTGCACAGAAAATGCTGTACCGCTGGAAGCAACTATATTTTCGATACCGCACTGTGACGACTGTATGACATCCATGTATCCCTCCATCACGACTGCGTATCCGAGCTTGCGTATGGAGACCTTTGCCTCGTCGAGACCGTACATCAGACGCTCTTTGTGGTATAGAGTGGTATCTGGTGAGTTGAGATATTTTGGCTCCTGGCCATCTGCCAGCGCCCTGCCGCCAAACGCGCAGATCCGGCCGGCGTGATTCTTGATAGGGAATATAAGCCGTCCACGGAAACGATCGTACACCTCGTCAGCGCCAGTATCAGCGGCACCGCTCACGCCGGCCTTCACGAGCTCGGCACGCGAAAACCCCTGTGACAGAAGCTCTGACGAAAGCGCTTTATGCTCGTCGGGCGCAAAGCCGACTCGAAACTTTCGTATCGTCTCATCTTTTAACTCGCGTTTTTTACGAAGATACGTCAGGACTTTTTCTCCATCTTTTGTATCCCAGAGTTTTTTTTCAAAAAAAGCTGCGGCCGCATCGTGAATCTGATACAGTCTCTCGCGCTCGTCTTTATTTTCAAAAACCGGCGTAAACTTCTGCGGTAACTGAACATTGGCTTTTTCTGCAAGAACCTTTAGCGCAGAGATGAAGTCAAGTCCCTCAACCTCCTGCACAAACCGAAAAACATCTCCGCCGCGATTGCATCCAAAACAGTACGCTAGGCCTTTTTCCGGGCTGACTATAAAACTGGGCGTTTTTTCGTTGTGAAATGGGCACAGCCCTTTGAAGTTCCTACCGACACGCTTTAGCGGCACATACTGCGCCACCACATCCTCAATATTCAGCTTTGACCTGATTTCATCGACATGATCCATGGGGCCATATAATAGATGTAGTATGGCCGTGGAGCAAGTGATAAAGGCGAGGGGTTAGCCGTTACTGAGAAAGACTTTGCCGGAGCATGGAGTATCACACCGCCAGAGCGAATATCTGTTTTTTGAATCTCGAAAAACAGAATGAGCAATGACTGGTGTGATCCATGCGCAGGCGCAGGCTTTCGAGGTAATGGCTAATCCCCGTTTCTCTCCATCTTTACAACCAAAAATGCCGCGATAATCATGGCCGCAAACAGGATCACGAGGGCAATAGCTTTTTCTCTAGCGGACCCGAGGAAGAGGGCTATGCCGCCGAAGGCGGCGCAGAGAAAGTAATTTACCAAAAGTGCGCGACGCTCGCTCAACCCGACACGCAAAAGCCGGTGATGAAAGTGTTTCAAGTCACCCTTGAATGGCGACTGCCTTGAAAAAATTCTGCGAAAAATAGTCCAAAAGGCATCAAGCACAGGAAATCCCATGATGAGCAGTACGGTCGCTAGCTTGCCGCCGGAAAAAACTGCAAGTATGCCGAGCATCAGCCCGAGGAACATACTGCCGATATCGCCCATTAAAATTTTTGGCGGATAAAAATCAAAAAACCAAAATGCCAACGCGCTGGCGCCGAGAGTGGCACTCATGATGACTACCGTGGTCTGATCCAGTATGTGAAATCCCTGCACGCTCAGGGTGAACATCACGATGGAGCCAATAACGCCAACGCCGCTGGTGAGGCCGGATATGCCGTCGAGCCAGTTCATGACATTCATCATAAGTCCTAGCCACGCGATAATCACAAGAGCGGAAAAAAGCCATATCTCCGTGCCAAGTACCTGAAATCTAACAGCATCGAGAATGATAGGATCACCAAAAGGATTGGTAATACTGCGTATGCCTATACCGCCAAGGACGACAATAACTCCGGCTAATCCCTGGACACCAAGTCGCAAAAAAGGCGATATACGAAAACGATCATCCCAGAAACTAACAAATGTAATTAGTATAGCGGCAAACAGTACTGCCACGACCTGCCTGGAGAGATCAACGAAGATGAGAGTCGAGAGCAGAAATGACAAAAATAAAATAAGGCCGCCGCTGTATGGGATTGGCCCGCGATTAATACCATAGTCATGCGGCCGATCCATGAGTCCGATTTTTGGAAAAAACTTCAGCGCGGCGATGACACCGATCAGTGTGATAAGAAAAGAAAATATTGCCGGATATACTGCAGATTGAAACATCATGGTACGCGTTCGGGTAGAGGCTCCGCTTGATCTACCGAGTATGCACCTATTCTGGTGCGACGGAGCTCTGTTAAGTATCCACCACATCCTAGCGCCTCTCCGAGGTCATGAGCAAGTGAGCGTACGTACGTACCGGAACTGCAACGCACGCGCACGCGAAGTATCGGCCACTCGTAAGCCATAATATCAATCGCGTGTATTGTGATTTTCTTTGGCTCCAGCACTACCTTCTCCCCTTTTCGCGCCAGCTTGTACGCCGGCACGCCCTTTATTTTTTTTGCAGAAAATATCGGCGGCATCTGCTCGAACTCGCCTGTGAATTTCAGTAGCGCACTTTCAATTCTTTCCCTCTCTATTGGTCCGCCGCTATAGGCATTTTTTATGACTCCGTCCGCATCGTACGTATCGCTGATTTTTCCAAACTCAATCTCTCCCTCATACTCTTTGTCGAGTTTGATAAATCCGGTGAGCTTCTTTGTTCCCTTACCCACACCGATGATCATAAGTCCAGTGGCCAGTGGGTCCAGCGTCCCCGCATGTCCCATTTTTCTGATATTGTGAACCTTTCGCAGACGACGAATGACGTCAAAGGAAGTGATGCCTTTTGGCTTATCTATCAGGAGCAATCGGTCCAGGTTTAAAAATTCATTTGACATCTTAGCGAAAATTGGTTAAATTTGTACCTTACCATTATAACAACTTTTTATATGGGAGAAAGACGTATTCAGTCCCCGAAAGATGGCTTTCCGGAAGATATAGCAGAAGCGTTGCAGAGGCCAGATGAAGATGGCAATATTGGAGAAGGTCTTGATGTACCAACGTTTGTCAGACGTGGCACGACTCTTTCCGAAGGTCACCCGGGTGCACGAGGCAACGCCAGATCGGAAGATCCAAGTTCAGTAACTGCGAGAACAACAGGAGATATTGACGACCCGACATTTACACGCAGGGCGGCGGCTGGTGCCGTGCGCGAAACCATAGGGCGCATAGCTGATAGTATGACGGATGCTACTCCTGCTGATGACAAAGGTGGTATAAATGAGTGAAAAGCCAACAGATGATGATGATGAACTCAGGGCGCGCGGTGGCGTGCCCATTTGGCGTATCACACATCCTGCACCGCCAGTGACAAGAGCAATCGAAGACTTTCGTAGACGTGTAAAAAAACTGGGATATAGACGCGATCCGCAGACCGGACTGATAAAAGACGCCGACGGAAATATTGTAAAACATGACGTAGTGGCAAGAAAACTGCATCCAAAAAGAAAACGCAAAGTACGTAAATAAGCTTTCCACATGATTTTATGCTAAAATGGCTCTGTCTCTCAACCTGTTAAGTTCGCATAGAAAGTAGTTAGGCGAAATAAATTTATTCTTAAACTCTAAAATGGAATGAAAATATTGTTTCTATTATTCTTGATAGTTACTCTCCCTACAATTGATATTTCATTACCTAGCCAAGTAAAAAAGCCGCCTATTGTAGATCATTTTGCCTGCAGCGATTATTGTCCAGGTCCTGAAGAGCAATACATGGTAAAAATTTATGCGGGAGTAACAGATGAAAATAGATGCCGCCAACTTGGCGGAAAACCATCTACTTATTACGGTTGGGATGAATATCATATTTGTATTGCAGAAGAATAAATTTACATCGCCTAACACGCACTTTGCGGCTTCGCTCCCTTCGGTCGCTACGCCCATATTGTTGCGCGGTAGAGCGCTTTTGCGCTATATTTTACCGCGCAACAACATCGCAAAGTGCGGGACGTTAGCGGAAATTGGGCTGTTTTTATCCGACTCTACAAAGTACAATTTATTTATTAATCCTTAACCTAAAAATCTATGGAACAAGGCAAATCGAATGTGGGGGCAGTCGTCCTCGCCATCATTATCACCGCTGTTGTGGTTGGTGGTGGAATTTATCTGTGGCAAAAAAATCAAGTAAGCCAACCTACCGGAAATGAAGTCACACAACCAGCGGTGACAACGCCAGTTGTTAAAGAGGAGCCAACTGAACCACTCTCGTATTCAACAAGCGGCGTCTCCGCTACTGTTTCAAAAAAAACAGTTTCTTTCGATTACACAGCTGACCAGCTAAAGGGAATGGCTGAAGAGTGCGGTGCACAACACAACGCTGGTTACTTCGATCAACTGGTCTCAAAATTCAGCGGCGCAACCAAAACAATGTATAACTTCAAATACACGGGTGCGAGCCAAGATTCCAGTACTTTTACAGTTACTCTTCTGCCAAACAAGGCCGGATACACTTCACTCGATCAATTCAAAAAAGATTTTGATATTTGCGCCGCAGGCGGAGACGCCTATCCGACACAGCTTAATAGCAGTTGGCTCCTCTTTGTAAATGCATGTGGAAGTGGATTTGATGATGGCTCGGGACGACCTCATGGATGTGACGAGATAGAAAAAATTGTCGCACCAACCTTGAAATTGAATTAAAAAAACAGCCCAACATCCGCTAACACAGGCTATGCGGCTACGCTCCTTGCAGTCGCTTCGCCCATATTGCACGGTGGTAGGCGCTTCGCGCAAATTTTACCACCGTGCAACATCGCATAGCCTGGGACGCACTAGTGTTGCGTTAGGAAACGGCTAAGGGAAGCCGTTTTTGCAGATCGG
>JBBTWW010000104.1:0-3521 GCA_038062595.1 Patescibacteria group bacterium
ATATACAAATAAAAGAGCATTCGTTGTCGTTGATCTAAATGATTTCATACGAGACCACTCTGTGATTTGCGCGGTTCCGTTGACGACAAAAACCTCCAAGTTAAACCAAGAGGACGTTATGGTGAAGAAGGACCCGAACAATAACTTATTTTATGATTCATTGGCAAAACTTTCCCATCTCTCTTCTTTTGATAAAGGTAGATTTGTCAGTCGTATAGGCTTTATTGACGCGAAGACTATGAATGACATTTATGATAAGTTGAGACGCAGATTCCAGTAGGCTGCATGTGCCTATATGGCGTTGATGGTGGTGTACATGGTGTTGACTTTCTTGGGGGGGGTGGTACAGTTAACAAGAAATCTATGGGCACTCGAACCAAAATCATCGGAACAATCGGTATAATCGTTTCTATAATCGTTCTTGGTTTTTTGGGTAATGCATCCTTAGGTAAGGGATCCCTGGGCGCGTTGGGGAATTTAACAATCAAGCCAAAAACCTACCGCCTGGGAGTTTGCATTGTGCCCTGGACAAAGGAAATGCCGACGATTTCAAGCGCCGATATCACAAAAGAAATCGCAAAATTAAATGACTACTTCAAGGAGGTGAGCTACCGGAAAGCTTCCTTTACGGCTACCTATTTTGAAGCCCCTGTGTGGACAGGATCCCTCCCGACCGACAGCCCAAGCGAAGTTCGGGATGCGGTTCAAGCGTGCGATCGCGGCATCGACTTCAGAAATATTAATGCTTTTATTATTTTCCCGAGTGTATACGTCATGAGTGCGAACGTTGGGGGTGGCTTCGGCGGACAAAAAAATATTCAAACGGATGAAGGCTCGTTTCTTTCCATGCCTATTGTACAATTGGGGGGATATACCCCTGCGACCAATGCTCTCAGCAATTCTTTCTTGTATGACATCGTAGGGCATGAGCTGCTTCACGCTTTATTCAAAATTGCGCCGCACGCAAATGGTCTTGAATGCCAGGATCAGTCATACCGAAAAGGGCGCAACGGGTGTTCCACCATCGAATATGGCAATCCATTCGATATTCTTGCGAAAATTAATCGAGCAACCCACATGAGCGCATGGACTAAAGTTCTTATCGATAATTGGGCCAGCAAACAAGAAGTCACATTGGATGGCACATATTCCCTTGGAGCCATGGAATTAGCATCGTTGGACAACAAGGTTTTGCGCGTCCCCTACGCCCAAAATCCCCTATGCATAGAATACAGAAAACCCGTTGGTGCTGATCGCGCATTATCGACAGAAAGTTTGGCGGGCAATAACATTCCACATTACGGGCTAGAACCCGAAGGATGCCTGCTCGTTGAGCTCTGTTCTTTGAAAGGCGATAAAAGTCGAGAACGAATTCTCATCGACGCGCATCCAAATTCCATCCCAAGTTTCGATGACGCGCCGCAAAAGGATTTTTATGATGCCTGCATTCGGCGCGGGGAGAGCTTCGCGAATGAAGCCCTTGGCCTTTCCGTCAATTTAAAAAGTATTGATGAGCGAAACAACCGAGCTCAAGTTTCCTTGAAAATTGACAGGACATTGCTCGATAAGCCCGATGTCGCGGTGCAATTAGAAGCCGGAAGAGATGTCTGCCAGTTTACAACTCCATTCACAGTTTCGGTGGTGAATAATTCTGAGCTCACAGACGGTGGGCAAGGTCCCTTAAATTTGAAGGTGTTTGGAATCGACAGAAATGGCCAGGAAACCTTACTAGATCAAAAAAATGTCGCGATGCCTCGAGCTGATAATCCTCTGATATTTACATATAGTGTAAGCCAATATCAGGCGGTCAGAGCCGCCATTGATACCGACCATGTTCTTCAAGAATCGAACGAGGAAAACAATACCGCTGGTTACGAACGCAATTGTTTCGTGTGATTGTTAAAAATATTTTTTTAATTTCTTTTTATGACACCGCGAGCAAGAAAAATTTCACTCATTATCCTTGTTGTGCTCATAGTATCCCTCATTACCGCCGTACCTATCTTTGCCGGACAGCCTTTGCCTAAAGGGTTTGTCGTAGCAGAACTCAATCTTGAAAATTGGTACGTTGGCTTACCGAGCACTCTCAAGGTTTTTTTTGTTCCAAAGAAACACGAATTGAATGGTTACTACTCGGGGGAAATGTACCTTAAACTTTACGGTCCACGTGGAAAACGCTTAGATTCAATGCATCTTAACACGTATGATCCCTTTTCTGCGCCCGTAAATAACAAGTTCTTTTTACGTGTCCGCCCTACGCAGCGAAAATTTGCTCTATACTTCAACAATCCCGAAAATGGAGATAGCGCAGATCTTATAACCCTGCATCTCACTACTGAATATCAGGAAAGCGGAGCTAGCGCGATTTCGCTTTTTGATCGTGAGGTAAACGTTTACAAAGGCAAAATAAGCCTTCCTCAGTGAGAGTTCTTTCAAGTCGGTTCAGTAGGAGGATGCTCGTTCCTAGTACGGTAAGTTCAGCCTGCTAATTCTCTCGCGTACCTGCATCCATGCAGGGCCAAGATCCAGCTCGCCTGGCTTTGCGTGGAGCGCGCGCGGCAGATTTTACAGAAAAACGGCATAGCGCCTACTCAACTTGCGGGATGCCGGTGGCGCGGTGGATGGTAAATCTGCGGGTTCCACCTCCGGTGAGAGAGAGTCTTACTGTCATGCTTGGAGTTGAGGATGCTACACCGTCGCAAGTTAGCTGTGTGGTGGCTTCCGGTACTGAGAATGCGACGGTTGCCTCTGATAGGCAGCTACCCATATCCAGAGTGAGGTAGTTAGCTAGTGAGTATGGCGTGGATATATTGTTAGAGCCATTTGCGGCATAGGAGTTTTTGAATAATACAAACTGCTGTGGCGTGGAGTTGGCTACAAATGCCACACCGTATGCGGTGTCACCGGTGTCCTCGCCGGTCTGTGCCATGGTACGTGCTTCCTGGATCATGCCGATAGCGGCATCAAAAGCGGCACGATGGCGTAGTGATCGCTGTGTCGAAACTCCCTGCGTGATCGCCACGCCGGCAAGTATCAAAATTATGGTTCCGATAACCACAAGCTCTACCAGGGTGAAGCCGGATTTTGTGTGGTTTTTTAACATGCCTAGATTGTACAGCTGAAGTATGGCTTTTCAAAATCCGGTGGGTGCCAGGACAACGGTAAACTCGCCGCGCGGCGCTGTTTTATTAAAGTGTTCGGCAAGTTCGGTAAGCGTGCCGCGACGTACCTCCTCGTGCATCTTCGTCAACTCACGGCAGATCGCCGCGCGACGGGTAGGTCCAAGAGCATCACGTAGTTGAGAGAGTGTTCTGACTATACGATGTGGAGATTCATAAAAAACAACCGTGCGCTTCTCATCGATGAGTGCCTGAAATAGCGTCTGACGGCCCTTTTTTATAGGTAAAAACCCAAGAAAAGTAAACTTGTCCATTGGGAAGCCGGTTGACGTCAGAGCAGTTATCAGCGCAACTGGTCCTGGAAGGGAGGTGATTGGTATGTTTTCCGCAACAGCGCGATTT
>JBBTWW010000105.1:0-7126 GCA_038062595.1 Patescibacteria group bacterium
GGCACGCGCCGAATCACCAGCAGATTAAACCCAGGAGTAAAACAGAGCGGCTCCGACGTCCCGCTTCGCGGGAGTCGGAGTATGGGGTGGCTACTGGGAATCGAACCCAGATCAACGGGACCACAACCCGTCGTGTTAACCATTACACCATAGCCACCATATCGATCACGCCACATTGTAACATTACTACTTCTTCAAATCACCCCTATCCTGATCTTCGTCCGTTGTATCCAGCTGTTTTTGCTCTATTTCCGACTTTACTTTCTTCAATATTCCTTGCACTAGAAACATACAAAACTCTACAACGCCATCGTGCTCCATCGGTGAACTGTGAAGTTTCAGAAAATCTTCCATCACATGCACAGCGAGGTCGGTCACTTGTGGCTTGATCGCACCTGCCGCATCGACAGTTGTCTCAAGAATCCGGTATGGAAACTCGAGCGCCGCATCATACATATTCTTGCTCCATGCCTCTATCTCTGCCCTTACACGAAGCGGCACAGACGAATCTGAGGATAATACTGCAAGAGCTCCCCTCTCTGCACCGACACCGCCGCCGCCTTCTTGAATATCGCGAGCTTCCTCAGCGCTGACCAGAACAATCCCAGCCTCTTTTTGAAGCTCATCATTTCCTAGAAGTATTAATGCAAGAATAAAACTCGCCGGTACGTTAATCTCAATAAGCCGCGCCACGAGTAGCATGATCGCGCGATTCTGATTTTTTTGGATCCATCCGGAGATGAGCTTGATCAATCTATCCTCTTTATCTTTTTGTTTCTTCTCCTGCTTTTTCAGTGCAGCGATAAACTGCGCGTTCTTTTTTATCTTATCCTTGAATCGCTCAAAAGCCTGAGGATCATAGGACTCGGCTACATCCCCGCCGCTAAATAGCTCAAAATCAGACATGCTGACTAATTAACGCTCACGAAAATTCTAGGATAAACGCGGCCATCAAAGCGTTCTTTGTTCTTTTCCTGGAAAGACACCTTGCCATCCTTGAGCGCAAAAAGAGTGAAATCTCTGCCGGTCGAGACATTGTCTGCCGCAAAAAACTTTGAACCACGCTGTCTGATTATAATATTGCCAGCGCGAACCTGCTGTCCTTCATAGAGCTTTACCCCTAGTCGTTTAGACTGGGAATCGCGACCATTTCTGGTAGAGCCTGCAGCTTTTTTATGTGCCATGGTGCTTGATAGTGACTGATTAGCACGACACATCCTATGGGAAAAAACCCATCAAGGCAAGCTTTTTTCTCCTTCAGGTTGTCTAACCTGTAATTTTCTGGTATAATTCAATGATATGCAATTTTCAAAAAAACACCTTACCGGAGGGATTTTCGTCCTTTTTCTTCTCTTTTTGACTGGAACCTCCACTGTGGTTGCAAATGAGAAGGGCGGGAGTAAAACACAACTCCTGATGGATCTCGACTACGCACTAAAGAATGCGAAGGAAAACTTCTCGAATCTGGACGATAGTCAAAGCCTGATCGGCGAAGAGATCAAAGCCATCAATGAACAGGCGGTCTCGCTAAAAGGGCAACTCGACTACATAGAAATACTCGGTGCGCAGAGTAAGAAAAAAATACTCGCCATAAAAAAACAAATAGCAGAGATAAAAAATCAGATCCTAACGCTAAAAGAGCGCGAAGGTACACAGAGTGGTTACCGCGATGAGTTGAGGGAACTCATGCAGTCGCTTGTAAGCGAGCTCTATATTCAATACAGATTCACCACTGATGTAGGAAAAAATCTTGACTCATCAAAACTGCTTCTCGCGAGTGTGGCGTCGAGTGATATTTTGCAATTCGAGTCCGGACTGGTGGCTATAGCGGAAGTTGCCGAGAGCGCCGCGCGCCGTCTGGAAGCCATCGACAGTGGGATCAGCGACACTCGGGAGGTCATAGCAAAAAAAGAAAAAACTCTCGCTCTGCTTGAAAAAAGAGTCCGCGCCGAGCAGGAAAACATTCTTGCACACAAGCTGTCAAAAGAGGTTTTACTTGCTGAAACCAAGGGTAAAGAAAGTACCTACCAGCGTCTTTTGGCGGAAACTATACGGGAGCAGGACGAGGTGCTTCAACAAATCGAGAGATTAAAGGACAATAAAAAATTCATAGAGGAAAAACTAGACGCAGTTGATATCGAAAACTATCAAAAGACTATAGCGCTTGATACGTCGACCGTATCTAGGGCTACTCCACTAAACTGGCCGGTGACGCCAACTCTCGGACTATCAGCTTACTTCCAAGACGAAGAGTATCTGAATACAATCGGAATACCACACGAAGCTATAGATATTCCGGTGCTTCACGGTAGCAGTGTACGTGCCTCACGATCGGGTATAGTGTCAAAAGTAAATCTGCCGAAGGACAAAAAGGGGTACGCATACGTAATGCTTTCGCACAAAGAAAGTTTCGTAACGCTCTACGGCCATATGTCAGATATCTTTGTAGAAGAAGGTGAGACGGTCTACACCGGACAGGTCATCGGTCTCTCCGGCGGCACGCCCGGCACAGACGGTGCAGGCTGGCTTACCACCGGCGCTCATCTGCACTTCGAGGTATTCAAAGACTGGAAACACGTCGACCCTCTGGCATATCTTCCTATCGAGTATCTACCGCTGGAATACGTACCGGAAAAATATTTAGAACGCGCACAGTCTTTGACGAGAAAAGTGAAAAGATAGGACAAAGGTAGTATAATTCTGGCATGAGATTTTTTGTGCCGCCTGCAGGAATTCGCGACAAAACCGCGATAATTCTAGACCGTGATGTACTTCACCAACTCACGCGAGTTTTACGCTCTCGGCCGGGGGACCATGTAGTCCTCCTCGACAATAGCGGACGCGAGTTCACGGTTGAGCTAACGTCAATTTCACCAAAGGCGATTGAAGGTAGTGTGATTGATGTAAAAACAAACGCCAACGAACCAACTTCGATCGTTACGTTATATCAGGCTCTACCAAAGAAACTCTCGCTCTTTGAGCTGGTTCTGCAAAAATGCACGGAGATTGGCGTGAGCCGCTTCGTGCCGATTATTACAGAGCGGACCGAGAGAGAGCACCTAGGGAAAATAGATAGGCTCCACACGATCATACGTGAGGCCGCGGAGCAGAGCGAGCGCGGCCGACTACCTACGCTTTCAGAACCGATGCAATTCAAAACTGCAATCGAACACGACAATTCCGAACTTCGCCTCATCTCCCACAGTCGGTTACAAAAAAACCAATCGGTAAATTTGCCCCATCCGATGCCAAAAACCGTCTCCATCTACATCGGCCCCGAGGGTGGTTTCACCGAGGACGAGATCACATTTTCAATTTCAAAAAATCTTACTCCCCTATCCCTCGGCCCCCGAATCCTACGCACCGAAACCGCCGCGATCGTGGCCGCAGGAAAAATACTGATATAAAATTATCCATTAAACATTTCCAGGTTTTTATCCAAAGTAACATAAGGATTTTTATAATTTAGTTTGGAGGCTTAAAGTAAAATAAGGGTTTGCATAATTTAGTTTACGGTGCTAAAGTAAAACAAAGAAATTTATAATTTACTTTGATTATGGATATAGAAAAATTTCAAGCAGGTAAATGGCAGCAGTGCTACGAGTACAAGTATTTCTTGCCTGCTTCGGTTAATCATTCTTTCAATCTTTCCGATCCTACAATTCAACAAAAACTGGAAATGGCTTCGTTAAAGATTGGGGAGCTCAATTCCTATGCCAAATTAGTTCCAGATATCAACACGTTCATAAAGTCTTATATTCGAAAAGAGGCCGTTACTTCCAGTCGTATTGAGGGAACAAAGACCAATATTGAAGAGGCTTTTACCGATAAAACAGATATTGATCCAGAGTTTCGTGATGATTGGACAGAGGTGAATCAGTACGTCTTAGCTATGAATTTTGCTTTGGAGCAACTTAAGAAGATACCACTTTCAAACAGACTGCTGAAAGAAACGCATAAAATTTTGCTTTCTCATGGAAGAGGAAAGAATAAAAATCCTGGTGATTTTAGGAAAAGCCAAAACTGGATTGGCGGGATGACTCCAAAGGATGCCGTCTTTGTTCCACCAAGTATGGAACATGTTGATGGTTTGATGTCGGATTTGGAAAAGTTTTTGCATAATGAAGAGATAGGAGTACCTCATTTGATTAAAATAGCCATCGCACATTATCAATTCGAAACAATTCATCCATTTTTAGATGGTAACGGTCGTTTGGGGCGTTTGCTTATTACTTTGTATTTAACGAGTGCAAATATTTTGGATAAACCGCTTCTCTACGTTTCTGATTTTTTTGAGAAAAATAAAGGTCTCTATTACGACAAATTATCCATTACCCGTGAGAAAAATGATCTCACTGGCTGGATTAAATTTTTTCTAGAAGGGATAAGCATTACGGCGGTGGAAGCAAGTAAAACACTCATCGATATTATCGATTTAAAGGAAAAACTTTTGACAGAGATTGTTTCCACTTTTGGCAAAAGAGCAAAAAATGGGCAGTTACTTTTGAGACATCTCTTTGGCCAACCAGTAATCACTATTCAACATGTACATGAACTTTTAGGGGTTACTTCAAAGACAGCAAATGACTTGGTCAAACTTTGCGTTGATACAGGGATTTTGAAGGAGGTGACTGGAAATAAAAGAAATCGCCTTTTTACCTTTGAGGCGTATCTTACTTTGCTTAAAAAATAAACATGCCTAAAAAAACCGAAGCCCAAACCCGTCAGCAAATTATCGATCAGCGCTTAAAAAAGGCTGGTTGGGATGTGAATGAGAAGGTGCTACGTGTAATCTGGAACGTGTCCCTAGCCTTCCTGCGGTCGGCGACCTTTAGCAATGTAGCCTGAAGAATTCTTCAATATTTTGCATAGAGTAGACTTCCGTTTTATATTCTTCACCTAATCTGTACTTATTAAGCCTCAAACGCATCCGATTCTCAGTAAAAACGATATTACAGAAGGGAAGGATGGACGATATGTGTTTAACATCCCAATAATCTGAAGGCTTAAGGGTCTCTCCGCCAGCGTAAATATCTCCCCACAAAGTATTGTTTAGCTTGTTGAATGGCATAGTTTTAAATGGGGCGCTCTCTAAGAAGTCATACGTTTCCTTTAAAGCAAGAGCCATATCTCTAGCCCCACCAACAGTTCTCCACCACTCCATTCGATTGGACACAAACCTAAAATTAGAGGCGAAATAGCCATCTTTTTCACCCGTATTGTCTCCATAAATATCCTCCAAAGTAGGTTTTTGACCCTTTAGAACTTTTTCTTGCATTGCAATCAAAAATAAACGGAAAATCTTAGCCGGTGTTTCTGCTTCTAATTTCTGCTGTTCATCGATAGAGCGATGTGGACGATTTGCAAGGAGCCTATCAAATATGCGTTTTTTCTCCCCTTCATCTAATTGATTCAACAGTGGGATATTAAAATGCACACCTACAACAAAGCCGGTTTTTCGGCTTCTCTCCTCTTCTGCGATGGGGTCACTATGAAAATAGTCTCCTGCACGTAATGCAGTGGAATTTTGTTTATCGATGACTGCCCTCGCCACAGCCTGAAATTGAAACTGCTCAATTGTTTCATATGGAAGGAATGACACACCGCAGCTAAGCGTATCTAAAATGCGCGTGTAATCCTTAATGTTACCGTTTCCCAATTTTAGTTCAGTATTATCACCCTGCACCAAAAAATATTCACCCACTTTCTTTCTAAGAAAATCTAAGAGACGACCAGTGCGCAGGTCGCTTTTTCGTGCCATCGTGATGATAAAATTTGTATCAAGCCATACTATAGGTTTCTCGTACTTGGTTAAAGTGAATTCCATGGTGCTGATACGGTATCATATGGCCGTTGGGTTTTGAAATGAACATTATAGATGAAGATCATCCCATAAAGATCTTACAATCACCATTTGGATTCATCTGGCTCGGGGACTTGGAATCGAACCAAGATTCACAGCTTCAAAGGCTGCTGTCCTACCGTTAGACGATCCCCGATCGGTAATGCTTTTACTTGAAAATGTTACCAAATTTTCAGTGTATCGTCTATAATATGAGAGTTATGGCGACCAGTGGACCCGTAAAAAATAAGGATGGCTACACGATCAGCGTAGATCGCGATCTCTGCGTTACACTGGCCGTGTGTATTGGATTGGCGCATAAGACTTTTGAGCTGGATGCAGAGGGAAAAGCCGTGATAAAGGATGACGGAAATGGCGACACCATAGAAAATCTAGTCGAAGCCGCAAAAGGATGCCCGGTCAACGCAATCATCATCAATCACCCGAACGGCAAAAGGATCTGGCCGGATCCGGAGGTGGATACTGCAGGGAACCCTGTTTGACGGCCTTGTACAAGCCCTAGCCATGCCTTACTTCAGGGCTCTTTTTAGTGCGTCCAGGGATAGTGTATTTACTACCTGTTGCTTCTCCACCCAGCCGCGCCGGGCCCAGGAGACGCCGAGGTCCATCAGCCATAGACCATCCGTAGAATGAGCGTCCGAATCAATCGAAAACTTCACCCCGGCGCGGCTGGCCGAGCGGATGTAGATGTCCGCCAGGTCCAACCTCTGCGGCTGTGCGTTGATCTCGATAATAGTTCCAGTCTCCGCCGCACGCTCAAAGATTTTTTCATAGTCTAACTGATACGGCTTACGCTGGCCGAGCAGACGACCACTCGGATGACCGATGATGTGCACATACGGATTTCCCATAGCCGCCAGAAGACGATCCGTATTATCCTCATTGAAGTACGAGTGGATAGAGGCGACCACGATATCAAACTCCTGCAGAATCACGTCCGGATAGTCTATCGAGCCGTTCTTCATGATATCAACCTCTGTGCCAAAAAGTATTCTGATCGGGAGTTTTTCATTAAGCTTGTCGATCTCTTTTTTCTTTTGTACAAGCCTTTTTTTATCCAACCCATGCGCCACATGCAGGCTCGGCGAGTGATCCGTAATTGCAATGTACTCATATCCACGACGGTGCGCCTCCATCGCCATCTGCTCTATGGTATTTCCGCCATCGGAGTACGTGGAGTGTGCGTGCAGGTCGCCCTTGATGTCCTTCAGCTCTATCAAATTCTTTGGCAACATGTTTTTCGTCGCCGCCTCGATCTCACCA
>JBBTWW010000106.1:0-5238 GCA_038062595.1 Patescibacteria group bacterium
CCGAACTGGATCTCCACATTTACACGCTTTGCGATCTCAAGCGTGTTATCGCACGCCTCAGGGGTATCAGAAAAAGCCTCGCGCATCTCCTGCGGTGTACGTATAGAGTAGTTGCCATCGAGCTGCATGCGATTTTCGTCATGTATCGTCTTTCCTGTTTGAATGCATAGTAAAATATCATGAGCATCCCTATCTTCTTTCAGGGCATAATGATTGTCATTTGTCGCTACCAGTGGCGCTTTTGTGGCGCGCGCCAGCTCACCCAGCTTCGATCGTATCACTATCTGCTCCTGCATCTCAGGATGATCCATAATCTCAAGGAAAAAATTTTCTTTTCCAAATATCTCCTGATACATGCGAATTTTTTCTAACGCTTTTTCCTCGTCCTGGGCCAAAATAGCTTCCGAAACCTCGGATGCCACACAGCCGCTCAATGCGATCAGTCCACGATGAAACTCGCGTAATAACCCATGATCCACGCGCGGCTTGTAATAAAACCCCTCCAGGTGGGCCTTTGTGACAAGAGCGATGAGATTTTGATATCCCTCATTATTATAGGCAAGTACCGTCAGGTGATTTATTTTAAGTCCAGGTTCTTTGCGAAGGCGTCCGAATGGGGCTATATACATTTCACAGCCGATAATCGGATTGATGTCATTCTTTTTTGCCTCTTTGTAAAACTCAATCGCACCGTACAGAACGCCGTGATCGGTAATACCCATAGCAGGCATATCGTGCGCCTTGGCAATATTCACAGCCTCCTTTGGGCGCGTTAAGCCATCGAGCAGACTGAAGTGCGTATGATTATGAAGATGAACAAACATAGTTTTTCAGAAGTTTCACGGGCTTTAAGTCTGCAACGTGTGCTCGATCCACTCATTAAGCGCTTTGAAAAAATCACCAACCATTGGAATATTGGAAAGCACTTCCTTTAATATGAAGCCCATCAGCGCAATGACCAGTGCCGCGCCGAGCAAAAACCCGAGACCGCGCATTGTTCCAGCCAAAAAATTGGCCCACATAATCCTCCACGGAGAGCTAAGGTAGTCGTGAAACTCATCTACCTGATGTTTTTTAAAAGCATCCTTACCCCACTTCGTAATGTAATTTGACAGGTGTTTTTTAATCTTTTCAAACATGACAGAAGAATAGGCAATAAGGTCAGCTTTTGCAAGCACTGCACTCTTTAAGCAAAGCACCCTTACACCTAAGCGCTCGCCAGCTAGATATTGTGTAGTCGCACGCAAACGTGTAGATTTACAAAAGTGTTATGCCCAGGTGGTGAAATGGCAGACACACCGGCCTTAGGAGCCGGCGCCGTAAGGCATGAGAGTTCAAGTCTCTCCCTGGGCACCATTTAATCTGTTATTTACCTATTGACAAAGCCATTTACTATACTGTAGAATAGCTTCCTTTTAGCTTCACTATAAATTTGCGTACTATTCAACTTTATAGCTTGACTGCATATTAGAAAGTTACTAACTTGATTCCACACATGGCAACACCATCATACACATCCGACAAGGTCACTCTATCAAGCGTCCTTGAGGACATGTTTCTCGTTCTCACACCAAAAGAAAAAGAAGTAGTAATAAAGAGATTTTCTCTCGACAACAGTCCACGCCAGACACTGGAGCGTATTGGCCAGCAGTTTTCTGTAACACGTGAACGTATTCGTCAGATAGAGAAGATAGCTTTGACCAAACTGCGCAGGACAATCAATAACACCTTGCTTGGCAACATCAAAGGCATGGCTGAAAAAGTCTTGGCTTCGTCCGGCGGTGTTTTACTGGAAGAAAAAATCGTAAGCCATATACTCAAGGCTCTATCGACTGACTCTGTACTGGATGGACACATCGTAAAGCTTTCTCTTGCCGTCTATGGAGAGTTTGAGAAGTGCGAAAAGATGAACGTATTTAACGCATGCTGGTACCTAACAGACCGTTTCAACGAAAGCGATATACAAAAACTCACGAATATCCTGCACTCGGTAATCAATAAGAGAAAAGATCCGGTATCCGTGGATGATGTCGTAGAAGGATCAGTAGGGCAAATAAAAGATGCTAACACCAACGAAGAAACATTCCGCTCTCTGCTTGAGGTTGATCGTAGATTCAAGGTTCTCGACGGAAACAAAGTCGGCCTCATGGCATGGAGACATATCAATCCAAAGAGCATCCGCGATAAGGCATACATCGTACTAAAAGGTGCCGGTAAGCCTCTACACTTTGTCGAGATAGCAAACCATATCGCCTCTGCCGGCTTCGATAAAAAAGTAGTTACTACGCAGGCCGTCCATAACGAGCTCATACGTGATGAGTTATTCGTACTCGTTGGACGTGGTCTATATGGCCTAAAAGAGTGGGGCTACAAGAGTGGCACGGTAGCCGATGTCATCGCGGACCTTCTTGGCAAAAAAAGCCCTCTGAGTAAGCAGGATATCATCGCCGGTGTGCTTAAGCAGCGCCAGGTAAAGAAGGGGACTATCTCTCTAAACCTTCAGAAGAACCCAGGCTTTGCACGCGTCGGCCGCGCCATGTACGCACTCTCCGGCAAATAGTCGTATTGTTATGGACTGTATTTTTTGCAAAATACGTGACAAGGAGATCCCGTCTTCTCTAATACATGAGGATGACCTTTGTATAGTCTTTAAAGACATAAATCCAAAGGCGCGCGTGCATCTTTTGATAGTACCAAAAAAACATATACCGACTATTGCTGATATTGAGGACGGAGATGAAAAAATCATCGGCCACCTTATCAAGACTGCAAAAGAATTGGGGGTTTCTCAAAAACTGAGCGGCTATCGCCTGCAGTTCAATGTTGGCAAAGACGGCGGGCAGGATGTCTTCCATGTTCACCTGCACATGATGGCAAACTAAAAAACATCACTCCATCTCCATGCCAAAATCCATGGAGTGGGACGAGTGGGTGAGTGCGCCTATAGAAATAATATCAACGCCTGAGGAAGCATACTCAGTGATATTTTCTTGCGTGACTCCACCGGAGGCCTCGAGCAAAATATCATCGTAGTGTTTTTCCTTTCTCAAAACCTTCACAGCTGAAGACAGCTCCGATGGGGTGAAATTGTCGTACATGATACATAGAGGCGGAGCATTTTTGTGAACCCTCTTCCACTCCACGTACGTCTCCGCCGCGATTACGGCATCGCGTGCTTCCTCGACTTCTACCTCCAGAAAACGACCGGCAGGCTTTTGCTCCATTATCTTTACCAACATCTCACCGAGGCTACCTTTGTACGCCGCACGGTGCGTGTCTTTTACCAGTATCGCGTCTTCAAGACTTAGGCGGTGTGTCCCAGCACCGCCAAGCACGCACGCACGCTTGTCCAGTAGGCCCCAGAGCGTCTTTCGCGTAGGTGTGACTAGAACACCGGGAGCTACATTCACGAACTCTCTGGTAAGAGTTGCAACTCCGCTCATACGTGAGAGTAGGTTAAGAACCGTGCGCTCAACTTTTAGAATATCTTTTATCTCGCCATGAATTTTTAGAATCTTCTGACCGGGCTTGAGCGACGCACCATCTTCACAGAGAAAGGTCACCGCAAGATCGCCAGCGCGTGAACGAAACTCCCTCGAACTGGTAACGAGAAAATACTCTATCTCCTGCAGCCCAGCAATGATACCTGCGGCGCGTGCATAGATTATTGCTGTTCCATTTCTCGCTCCCGGAAACGACGCATCAGAAGTAATATCGCCAAGTGCTCCAAGATCTTTTTCCAACTCAAGAAATGTATACCGAAATATCCACTGCTTATATACAGGATCCGATGGAGTGAGACGGTCTCCTGCGTTATGTGTAAGATTCCGGAGAGATGATCTATTCATACACTGCCATTATACACTTTATGTCATCTCCAGGAGATTTGGCGCCATACCTGAACGGGCGGACACCTCAAACATGCGATCAAACGCACGCGCCGCGCGATAACGCACCTCATCGCTAACCACCACCTCATATTCCTCAGTAATAAGAGCTCTCTCGATACCTTCCAGTGTATTTTTTTTCATATCAAAACAAACACTGCACACTGTATAAAACTTCTTATCCGGCAGGACCTGTTTCATCCTGTTTGCCATGCCGCACTCCGTAATGACATAAAACTCACTCGCGGGATCTTTTTCCGCCACCTCTATCATCTTTGTCGTAGAGACAACATAGTCTGCCATATCGCGAACATCCTCCTGGCACTCGGGGTGGGCTATTATCTTCGCATCCGGATGGTCCTTCATCGCCGAGGCTAAATACGCCGCAGTAATACGCTGATGTATTGGACAAAAACCATCCCACGCGATTATTTCTTTTTCTGGAACAAGACGCGCAACAAATGATGCAAGGTTACGATCAGGAACCATGAGTATCTGTCTATTTGGCAGTGAACGGACTATCTCTACAGCATTTGAAGAAGTACAGCATATATCCGACTCCGCTTTCACGTCTGCAGTGGAGTTCACATAGCACACCACGGCCGCGTCCGGATACTCGAGTTTTTTCTTACGCAATCCTTCGGCTGTTATCATGTCAGACAGTGCGCATCCTGCATCACGCTCTGGTATCACAACTTTTTTATCAGGATTGAGGATGGCCGCGCTCTCAGCCATGAAGTACACGCCGGAAAAAACGATCATGCGACAATCAACACGCTTTGTCTCCTCACAAAGTCCAAGTGAATCACCAATAAAATCAGCAACCTCATAGATCTCCGGTCTTTGATAGTTATGGCAAACTATTACCGCATTTTTTTGGATTTTAAGCTCCTTGATACGGGCGATCAAGGCTCTATGTGTTGCGGTATTTTCTATCATGGCACATGTACGATAGCACACAAAAAGCCCATTTTAAAATCAGGCGTTGCCATCACGTTGGCCGACTACAGCGCTTCCTTGATCTATACTCCGTGGACAATTTTGAGCCACAAGTGTTTAATCATCTCAAATGTTGCATTTGCCAAGATAGAGAAGTAGTCCTTGAGCTTTCGCAGTCTGGCCACTACGGCGTTGAGCTGGAAAGCCGCATCAGCACCCACATTGCTGTACTTTTTAAAATCTTTTGTAAGCTCTTTTTCCTGCATGGACAGCTTACGTTTAATCTGTTTTACCATCACAGCCTGTGGCGGGAGATTCTTCAGAAGCTTTGCCCTGATAGCTTCTATCTGATCTGACGTCATCGTCTTTGCTCCTGATCCTGTGAATTTTTTCTTATCTTCAGTGGTCTGCT
>JBBTWW010000107.1:0-4601 GCA_038062595.1 Patescibacteria group bacterium
CCAGCCGGCCCCCACCAGTTTTTCTTTTTATTGTAAAAGAAAATCCGCTCCTCAGGGATGCCATATTTCTTCCAAATTTCCGCCGACTCGGTATCACGTGGCGCATCACTGTCGCCTTCAAAACACGACACGGAGAGATATTTTATATCAAAACCAAAACCGCCCTTTTCCCATGGAGTCGTGAGTAATCTGTAGCTCATCTCGATCGCCTGTTCCTTGAAATAATCACCGAGAGACCAGTTGCCCATCATCTCAAAAAAAGTGCAGTGCGTGGCGTCACCCACCTCGTCTATATCGTCGGTACGCACACACTTCTGCGCATCCACCAGTCTCGTACCGGATGGGTGTTTCTCTCCCATAAGAAAAGGAACCAGCGGATGCATTCCGGCCGTGGTAAAAAGTACAGTCGGATCATTTTCCGGCACTATCGAGGCGCTCGGAATCTCCTTGTGACCGTAGTGCTTCACGAAGAAATCAATGAACTGCCTGCGAACCTGTGCTGATGTCGGGACCTTTGCGCTCATACTAATTTCGGTTTTGGAGTACATCTATTATACATTGATTTCGACCATGACAAAGTTTAGACTTGGGCATGTTATGACACAACAGTCAATCCTGCCTTTGGCGTTCAAAAAAAAGAAAAAGAACAAAAAGAGCGACAAAACCAAGAATAGTTCAAGGATATCTACACGCACTACGGTTGCAGTCAGTGTGCTTGTGATCTTCCTGGTAGTATTCGTCTCGTTCTTTCTGTATTTCGGCCTCGCACGTGTAAAAGAAAATGCAGACATCGTTCCTGCAAATGACGTGCTCGCATTCATCGAGGCATCGGCCCAAAACATGAATGAACTCTTACCGTTAATAAATATTATTCCGGAGTTCAAGGATCTGGACCTGCTTGCAAAAATACCGGAGCTACCATTAATCCCAAATGAAAAGATCAGCCTGGTGCTTCTCAAGCCGCTTGCGAAAGGCGACAAACCAAGTGCAGTCCTAATAGGGCAGTTAATCTCGACGCAACCGACACCTCCTTCGTTTGAAGACGGTTTTGTCAGCTCGTTCGGCAATTTTTATGTGGCAAGCGATACGGATGAAGGGGTAAAAAGGATAATGGAGTCACAGCTCGCCGGAATGAAACGTCTTAGCAATGATCCTGATTTTGTATGGCTGTCGCACGTGGTGGACTCGACAACGCTCGGCATGTTCTTTTTTCACACAGATCAGGATGTCGGCATGCTTCTTTCCAGGAATGGCGATAATTTAACCTTCCGCACTGCATTTTTTAAGGACGTGGCGCCAGCAACGGACTACACCGGAGAAAAAAAAGCTTTTTGGAACAACAAGCTTATCTCGCGCATACCGGCCGGGGCGGATGCATTTTTTATCGGCACAGACGCCTCGCCGATACCCAAAATTATCGCACCGGAGTATATCTCAAACCAAAACAGTACGAATACCAACCATCAGTATCTCGGAGCCTTATACCCAAGCGAAACGGCAAGTACACCGCTTTTTCTCATCTCTCCACCACTGGATGAACAAACACTGGCGACTCTATTCGCGACAGCCGTTCCGGAGAGGGAAACGGTAATTCTCAAAGATGGCTCCAGCGGAACATTTTTAAAAGTGAATCCGAAAGATATCACCTCAACAAAAATCGACGGCGCAATAACAGCTCTATCGTCCCCTACTGAGGGGTTGAATTTGTATTATGGCACTATTGGAAACACGCTATTCGCAAGCACCTCACTGGAGCTACTCAGCGAATCCATGCAGGCGAGATCACCGGACCCGCGCGAGTCTTCGTATGCGCTATCTATTGGAAATATCTTTGATCGTGGTGGCGACAGCATGTTCTACGCCGACATAACACGCTTCACACCCCCATTTTTTACAGATGAGCTTTCTCAATTACTGTCATCGTTTGGAACGATCTCTATGACCGAGAAGAAGTCGGGAAGAGTGACTGAGTGGTATGGTATACTCCGACCATGAAACCGCGACAGTTTTTGGACATTGTACGCAGGCGAAAAAAAGATCCAATCGCTCTTGGTGAAAGCAAAAAATCGTCCGGCAATGAGAAATCCAAACTTTACGTCGAACCTTTTGACGACCCTCGGCGCATTACTGAGGCAAAATCTCCATCGATCGGCCCGATAGAGCACCCATGGAGACCGGTAGCCGAGCGGCTTATCCCTTTTCTCATCATTGCCATGGTGATAATTGGAGTTTTGAATATCGCACGAATTTCAAAACACGGCAGTGATATCAAGGCGAGCGTCACCTCGGAGGTGACCGCCGGCTTCAAGGCGATATTTAAAGGCGTGGAGCACCTATCCACCGGAGAGATTGCGGATGCAGAGGATTTTTTTAAAAGTGCCAAGACGAGATTTGAAGCCGCGCAGAGCGAGCTGTGGTTCCTGGACACGCAGAAACAACCATCTGAACTCTCCGCATCAAAAACACTGGCAACTGCAGAGAGCATCGTCAGTGTCGGACTGCATCTGTCGCAATCATCTATACATCTGGCGGCATTTGCAAAAAATTCAACTTATCTGCCGGATCTATTTCTACAAGCAAATAATGAGATAACGCTCGGCCTGCGCGGAGAGAATAGCGCCCCGCGCGCCTCTCTCACTGAGCTTTTGAAAAAAAGCGTCCCGGATCTTGAAAAAGCGATAGAGGAGATCGCAAAAGCCGATGAAGCTTCAAGAAATATTTCTGAAACTCTCGTGCCATCAAGCATGCGTGATGAATTTAGTTTTGCCCGCAAACTACTGTCGCAAACATCAGAAAAACTTTCTGGCTTCAAAGAAGACATACCGGCCATACTGACCCTGCTCGGCGACCGCCTACCGCATAGATACCTGATACTGCTTGAAAATAATAACGAGCTCCGTGCCGGCGGCGGTTTTATCGGGAGCTACATGATCGTCGATCTGAATGAGGGCTACGTGGACAAGTTCGAGGTCCACGACGTGTACCAGACCGACTATCAGTTAAAGGAGTTTGTTAGCCCACCGGCAGAGATCGCCACCGTAACAGATCGCTGGTTTATGCGCGACTCAAATTACAGTCCGGATTTTGCAATATCAGGTGCCAAGGCCGCATGGTTCCTGGAAAAATCAAAAGGCCCAAGCAGTGACACGGTAATAGGCCTCACCACTACGATGCTTGAAGACCTGCTTGATGTAATAGGGCCGGTTGATTTTGGAGATTTTGAAAAGCCAATCACGAGGAAAAATTTTAACACTCTTTTTTCTTACATAATCGAAGAAAAGATAGCCGGCCGCGACGATCCGAAAAAAATACTAAAAGACTTCATCCCGCGATTCAAAGAAGAACTTTTTAAAAAAGCCACTGCGCCGGAACTCGCCGCCGCGATATTAAAAAATATTCGCTCGCGGAATCTGGTAGCATACTCAAAAGATGCGGCCGTGGAGCGGTTTCTCAGCCGCGCGGGCGTCAACGGAAGTTTAGCCAAAACGAATGAGAAAGATGATTATCTGCAAGTTGTTTTTGTAAATGTGGGCGGCAATAAAAGCGACCGCTACATGAATGTGAACATACGGCACGACTCATTCATTTTAAAAAATGGCCGCGTGGAGAACGAGCTTACTATTTCAAAAAAACACAGCTGGAATCTCGCCGCGGAGCGCCAGTGGTACGAGACGATACGCGAGTTTGGATTCAAGGAAATATCAGAAGCCACAAAAGAAGTTCTTGGTCGTGGAAAAAACGTAACATTTGCAAGAATATATGTGCCTGTTGGAGCAGAGCTGATCTCTATCAACGAGAATCCGGTACTGAGCTACACCGACCCGCCTGTAAAAACTTTGGTTGATTACGATACCGGCAAGACATACTTTCTGGCGCGAATTGAGACAGAGCATGGCATGACGAGCGTGATAAAAATCAGATATCGTCTTCCATTTGCCATGGAACTATCCCCCGCCGACACATATAAACTTGTGGTCCAGAAACAGATTGGAGCCGCACCTGCCCATCTTGAAAAACGCATATTTCCATATGACACGTTAAAGAGCCTGAAGATCACGCCAAGTAACGGCACTATGGACCGCGACGGCGTTCTGGTTTATCAACTTTTACTCGATCACGACCTCACACTGGCCAGCCTGTGGGGTAGATAAAATTCAAGTACTTGGCTACAATGAGCGGGCTATGAGGGCTTTTTTTGACAAAATTTTGTCACCGCTACGCATTTTTAGCACCTACATGAGCAGGGTGGTGACGTTTGTAGTTCTCACTCTGGTGTATTTTTTTGGAATAGGTCCACTGGCTATGCTCGGGTGGATTTTCAGGAAAGATTTTATTGGTGCAAAAAGACATAAGGAGGCAAAAACCTACTGGCTCAAGTATGAACAGCGCGAGTTGACACTGGAGAAACTCAAGAGGCAGTTTTAATTTTTTCAAATGTATACACTCGGCATTTCGTGTTTCTATCATGATGCGGCGGCGGCGCTCCTACGCGACGGCGTGATCGTAGCCGCTGTAGAGGAAGAGCGCTTTACACGAAAGAAGCATGACCACGGATTTCCAAAACACTCCATCGGGTACTGTCTGCTCGAGGCTGGAATTAC
>JBBTWW010000108.1:0-472 GCA_038062595.1 Patescibacteria group bacterium
TGCAGATAATCGACGCTCAAGCTTATCTTGTTAGAACTGTTGTAAAAATCTTAAGTCGCCGCCCTGGAATAGGCGGATGTCATTGATCCCGTAGCGCATCATGGCGAGGCGCTCGAGGCCAAAGCCAAAAGCCCAACCCTGATATTTCTTCGCGTCGATACCGCCGACTTTCAACACATTTGGATGCACCATTCCACAGCCCATGAACTCCATCCAGCCGGTGTGCTTGCACACGCGACAACCCTTGCTCTTGCATAGCAAGCAAGAGAAGTCGAGCTCCATTCCAGGCTCTACAAAAGGAAAGTAGCCGGGGCGAAAGCGGACCTTCAATTTTTCTCCAAAAAGTCTGCTAAGAAATTCCGTCATCACACCTTTCAATGTCGCAATCGATATACCGCGATCTACAAGAAGCCCTTCAACCTGGTGGAACGTGTGCTCGTGCGACGCGTCCGTGGACTCGTTGCGGAAGGTG
>JBBTWW010000108.1:482-4737 GCA_038062595.1 Patescibacteria group bacterium
CCCGGTACTCCTCGGGGATCCGCGGGCGGAAGTCGGCGAAGACGTTGAGCTGGGTATCGAGCGTGTCGCGGCCTACCAGATCGGGGTGGTAGCGGCCTTTCCAGCGGAAGGTGCGCCCCGGGACTATTACCCGCAGTGGTGCTCCATACATCTCCATGGTTCTGATCTGTACAGGTGATGTCTGCGTTCGCAACACCAGTCTGCCGTGGCGCGCGTCTTTCACGTCGTTGTGCAGGAAAAACGTATCCTGCATGTCGCGCGCCGGATGGTCAGCCGGAATATTCAGTCCCTCGAAGTTATAATACTCACTCTCGGCCTCCGGCCCGTCCATCACGGCAAATCCCATGTCGCTGAATATATGCTCCGCCTCGTGTTGCAGTTGTGAAAGCGGATGTATGTGCCCGACGTTATACTTCCTACCCGGCATCGTGACGTCTATCCAATCCCGCGTGAGTTGTTTTTCCAGTTGATGATTCTCCAGTCTGGCTGAGGTTTTTTCGACTGCCTCGACGAGTTTTTCTTTTAGCCCGTTCAGTAATATGCCCGCATGTTTTTTTTCTTCTCCTTCCAGCGTTGCCAGCTCACGAAACAGCAAAGTCACCTCACCTTTGCGGCCAATGTACTGAAGCTCAGCCTGATACAGCGCCTCCTGACTTTCGGCATTTTCTATATCATGTAGTGCCCGCCTCCCGAGTTCCTGTAGTTTTTCATCTGTATTCATCGAAGTTAGTATAACAAAAAACCCCCGGCGCCGCGAACGGACAAACGGGGGATTTTAGGATTCAGAATGCAAGGACATCTTCGCTCACGTCTTGCTCATCCGGCTCGCTTCCATGACAGGGAGCTCTCACCGCATGATCAAGATGTTCGCTCGATGTCTATTAACGTACAGCCTCCTTGAGAGACTTGCCGGCCTTGAAAGCTGGAAGCTTCATGGCAGGGATCTTGATGCGCTGAACAGGGTTGCGTGGGTTGACGCCCATGCGGGAAGCGCGCTTTGATACGCGGAATGTACCAAAACCGGTAACGGTAACATTCTCACCCTTCTTGAGAGACTTGGTGATTTGACCGAGAACAGAATCGAGAACCTCTGATGCAGTCCTCTTTGTAACGCCAGTAGCAGACGCTGCAGCGTTGATAAGATCTTGTTTTGTCATATCGACAAAAAAGTTAAAAAATAAAAATCCTTATTAACACTCCCCATTATAGAAAGGTCTTCGTAGAGCGCAAGACAATTTGTTTTTCTTTTTCCGAAACGACAAAAAGAGGATTTAATGAAATTTTCATGAACCGATTTTGGGCTTGTTGATCTGTAGAAAACCAAAAAACATCGCTTTGTCTAATGGAGTTAGGCTTGAAAAGCCATGTTATTACACGATAAACTGTTAGGACAGGCAATTTAAAAGGAGTGAAGTTGAGGACCTGTGCACACATAATCCTTCAGAATGGTTGAGCTTAGAATGTATCTGGATGCAAGGCGCGAGGAGCGCAGTGTAGCGGAAGCTACATGAGCGACGAGCAACAAAGCAGACAGGTACATTTCTGCTCAATCGTAAGAAGCATGCAGATTTTGCACATTTCTGCGTCACTCCTCCTCGAAATACCTGTGGTATTCCTTCATCGTCCTTCCTTGAACTGTACAAAATCTGCTATGCTCCATTTGAAGGATTATGTGTGCACAGGTCCTAAGTTGATTTGACGCAAAAACTTTTACACATTACGATACGCACTTAGTATGGCACACAATCTTGTAATCGTAGAGTCTCCCGCAAAAGCGAAGACAATCTCCAAGTTTTTGGGGAGCGATTATATAGTGGAGGCATCCATGGGACACGTTCGTGATTTGCCAAAGTCAAAAATTGGTATCGATACGGAACACAATTTTGAGCCTACTTATGCCATCCCACTGGATAAGAAAAAGGTCATTAAGGAGCTAAAATCAAAGATGAAGAAAGGCATGATGCTCTGGCTCGCTACCGATGAAGATCGCGAAGGAGAGGCCATAGGCTGGCATATTCTTGAGGCGTTAAAAATTCCGGAGAGCGAGAATGTGAAGCGCATTGTATTCCACGAAATCACCAAAGGCGCGATACTGGAGGCCTTGGAGCACCCGCGCGCACTGGATCACGATCTTATAAATGCCCAGCAGGCCCGCCGTGTGCTGGACCGCCTGGTTGGTTATGAACTCTCACCGCTACTTTGGAAAAAAATTCGCTACGGACTCTCGGCGGGCCGCGTGCAGAGCGTGGCCGTCCGTCTTATCGTTGAACGCGAACGCGAGATCAAGGCTTTCCAGGCCGACGAGTACTGGAATATTACCGCTGAGTTTAATGAAAAAGGAAAGTCGTTTGCAGCTGCACTGAACAAAATTGACGGTAAAAAAGCTGAAATCAAAAACGAGGCGTCCGCAAAAGAGGTAGTAACTGCGCTCGATGGCGCGGCCTATCGTGTCGCCGCAGTCGACGAGAAACAGGTAAAGCGCACTCCCGCACCACCATTTATCACCTCCACGCTCCAGCAGGAGGCCGCGCGTAAGCTCAATTTTTCCGTCAAAAAAACAATGATGCTCGCACAGCAGATGTATGAAGGTGTCGAGATCTACGGCGAGCACGTCGGTGTCATCACCTATATGCGTACCGATTCCGTTAACTTATCCAAGCTCGCCACAGCGCAGGCAAAAGAAGTCATCGCTAATAGTTTTGGCCCAGAGTACTCACTTCCATCTCCACGCTTATATAAGAGCAAAAAGGGTGCACAGGAGGCTCACGAAGCCATACGTCCTACCGATCTTTCACGCGACCCAGGCGAGATCAAGCAGTTTCTCACTCGCGATCAGCATCGTCTGTATGAGTTAATATGGAAGCGTACGCTGGCATGCCAGATGCAGGAGGCGATTCTCAACCAGCTCGGCATAGACATCGAAGCCGAGAAGTCAGCGGTAAGACTTCCATATGTGTTTCGCGCCACCGGCCAGACGATCGCGTTTGCCGGCTTTCTAAAAGTATATAGTGAGGGACACGATGACGATGACGAGGCTGAGGATGAAGGTGAAAGTATGCTACCAAAAGTCGCTCAGGGTGATTCGCTCAAGCTTGAAAAACTGGAGTCCACACAGCACTTTACCAAGCCACCACCACGATATACCGAAGCTAGCTTGGTAAAGAAACTCGAGTCAGAGGGAATCGGTCGTCCAAGTACGTACGCGCCGACGATCTCTACGGTTCTTGCCAGAGGTTATGTAGAAAAAGAAGATCGCGCGTTAAAGCCCACCGATACAGGAGAGGTGGTGAATGACCTTTTGGTTGAGCATTTTCCAAATATCGTTGACCTCCAGTTCACTGCAAAAATGGAAGAAAAGCTCGATGACGTCGCGGATGGCAAGTGCGAGTGGGTGCCGCTCATGCGTGATTTCTATGTACCATTCCACGCAGTAGTGGAAGAAAAGAACAAGACGCTAAAAAAAGAAGATATAGTAAATGAAGAGACCAGCGAGATATGTGAAAAATGCGGCAAACCGATGGTTATCAAACTAGGGCGGTTCGGCAAATTTCTTTCGTGTTCCAACTATCCGGAGTGCAAGAACGCTCGTCCGCTGGACGAACAAAAGTCGGAGGCGTTGGCCGAACTGCAGAAGAAATTTGCCGACAAGAAGTGTGACAAGTGCGGCGAGCCCATGGAGGTAAAGAGCGGTCGTTTTGGTAACTTTCTCGGCTGCTCCAAGTATCCGGAGTGTAAGAACATTGAAGCGATAGTTACTTATAGCGGCGTGAAGTGTCCGTCATGCGAGGAAGGTCAGCTTATAGAGCGCCGCACGCGCAAGGGCGGGCGTATCTTCTGGGGCTGTAACAAATTCCCGAAATGCAAAACCGCCACATGGGACAAACCGGTCAAAATCTGTGAAAAATGCCAAGGGATGGTGGTTCACCGTGACGAGAAAGATCTATGCAAAAACTGCGATGCCGACCAGTTCCCGAAGAAACGTGTTGGCAAGAAGAAGAAATCCGAGGATTAGTTTTATTGACCAGGCATTTAGCTTAATGGTAGGCTTAAGCCTTCTTTAACGTGTATATATGAGGTCGAAAGGCTTGGATGACAGGAATGAAGATGATATGTACGAAGAAGCATTAGGTAGCGGACCTGTGCCGATCAGTCTTGTCATCGCCCGTCGTCTTGCAATAGTTGGTGGAAGGGCCATGCGCGCGCTTATCGGAAAGTCGCCATGCCCCTGTGGCAGCTGTCAAAGTTGCGCATTTGA
>JBBTWW010000109.1:0-1486 GCA_038062595.1 Patescibacteria group bacterium
CGTAGCCACCTGCTGTCTCTCTTCACGTGTTGTAATTTTTTTTGCAATTCTCTCCAGCTCTTTTACTATCATCTCAACGGCTTTTTCAATTCCACCGCGCATAACCATTGGATTCGCACCAGCGGCTACATTTCGTAACCCCTCGGCGATGATCGCATGCGCGAGTACGGTCGCTGTCGTAGTACCATCACCGGCGACATCATTCGTCTTTGTTGCGGCTTCCTTCACAAGCTGTGCGCCCATATTTTCAAAAGGATCCGGCAAATCAATCTCCTTTGCTATCGTCACGCCGTCATTGGTAATAGTCGGCGCGCCGTACTTCTTGTCCAGCACCACATTCTGACCCTTTGGCCCCATGGTGACGCGAACCGCATCGGATAGTTTTTTCACTCCTGCCAGCAGTTTTTGACGAGCCTGGTCTGAAAATAAAACTTGTTTAGCCATATGGAAGTTTTGTAAAAATTAAATTTAAAAAAATTACTCAGTGACGACTGCGAGAATGTCTGACTCATCGATGAAAAAAATCTCCTTGCCGCCGATCTTTACCTCGGTTGGGCCGTACTTCGTATATAGAACGGTATCTCCGGCCTTAACATCCATAGAAATTATTTTTCCATCGTCGGTTTTTTTACCGGGACCTGTCGCGATGATGCGGCCTTTTTGAGGTTTGTCTTTTGACATAGTATCCGGAAGGACGATACCAAAAGAAGTCGTGGTCTCCTCCTCTATAGGTTCGATGAGAATGCGGCCTCCTACGGGTTTTAGCTTTTTGAGAAGCTCTGATGAGTTGGCACTGGACATAAGCTGGTTTGGGTAATGATATAAAGGTGTATTCGTGGCGACTTAAGGAAGCTTAGCACTCCAAGTAGCCGGGTGCCAGTATAAGTAAGGGGCGAGTTGCCGTCAAGCAGATTTTTTGTGCAGGTTTTTTATATTAGCTTTCGCTCTCAGGACTACTCAAGAGCTCTACATTTGTGCAAAGCATAACATTGGACTTTTGGCTTTCCTAAGCCATTTTCCCTACTCGACTCAGCCAATAACTTCATTCTCGCGCAACTTGCAGCCCATTGATTATCGCCTTCCCTAAGCCATAATCTGCCGCTTGAACCGCCCAATAATTCAATGTTTTTGCCACTCAAAATACTGGTTTTTTGGCTTATTTGAGCTAATATTTAGTTATTAATATTCTTATTTTCCAAACTAAACTTTATGAAAAAATTAACAGAATTATCCGACAAAAAACTCTTAAATCTCTGTCGCCGGTACGGAGCAAATGCAATTTTGTGGCGGCGGAAATTTGAAGGACTTTTGCCTGAGGTTCATCGTCGTGAGTTATTTAAACGTCGTGGTCTGATTTCCATCTTCGAATTTGCGGCAAAGTATGCCGGGATGAATCGCGAGCAGGTTCAGCGCGTTTTGAATTTGGATCGTCAGTTGTCCAATCGTCCGGTTCTGCGCGATATGTTCGTAAATGGCTCGGTCAGTG
>JBBTWW010000110.1:0-12602 GCA_038062595.1 Patescibacteria group bacterium
GGTTCAGATTTTTCTCAAGACAACCATAGTGATGTCGTCATTTTGCTTGCCCGGACCGACGAACTCGGAGACGTCTGCCAGTAGCGCAACCTTTAGAGCCTCGGCGCTTGGAAGAGTGGCGTACTCACCTACTGCGCGCTTTAGGCGCCCTATGCCGTACATCTCGGTAGCCGCAACATTTGAAGCCTCCGTAATACCATCGCTATAAAGCACCACACAGTCTCCGGAAGAAAGCTCTACAGTACTTTCCTGCAGAATTTTGGTGACATCCGGTACCATGCCAAGAGCGATACCACCACCGGGGGCGGTGATCACTTTACCTGTCGCTTTTTGGTATACCACCATCTGCGGATGACCAGCACTGACGTACTTTACCTCAGTACCATTTTCGCCAAACTGCAGCATGAGAAGCGTCATGAACATGTTGGCGCTGGTTTTTACCTTCAGCACGTTATTAACATTTGAGAGGATCTGTTTCATGTTTTTTGTTCCTGCAAAGCTATAGAGAAGAGCGCTCGCGATGGACACGACGATACCGGACGGCACGCCATGACCGGTAACATCACCGATGTATAGGAAGTGATTCTCAGGATCTATCGAGATACAATCGTAACAGTCACCTCCGATCTCAGCCGCCGGAGCGATACCGGCCGCGATATCCCATCCGGGAATTGATGGCATTTTTTTTGGCAGAATATCTTTTTGTATTTTTGCGGCCAGCTCGAGTTCTTTTGTCACTCGCTCCTTGTAAAGCATCGCCTTTAGACTCACCTCCAGCTGTGAGGCCATGTGGTTAAATGTTTCCGATAGCACCCCTACCTCGTCTCTGCCATACACGGCCACGCGCTGGGAGAAGTCACCGGTAGCGATGACCGACACACTCCTGGCCAGCTGTTTTAGCGGCTCGGAGATACGATTGGAAAAAACATACGCGAACCCAAGTCCAACCAAAATACCAAAGATCATGAGGTACATGATCCGCTCGGTCGTCTGCGCCACTCGCGCCTGGAGATTGAGGTAACTCACGCCAAAAACCACGGCATACTTCTGTGAGACAGGAAATACTATATTTGAGATCCGCTCAGTATCAGAGATCTCCGCGACAGAGCGTTCGTTTTCATTTACCGGAAAAACATTGCCATCCGCATCTTTTTTCAAGTACACAACACGACTCGGATTTTGTATGAGAAATGAGGGATTACTTGCCTTTATACGAGCGAGAAGCGCGGCATCGTCGACGATGCGTGTCTCTGCTCCGTCGTACTGTGCTCTAGCCTCACTGACAGAATCGTAAAGCACATCGCCCGAAAACGAAACCAGCTTTATCGATGATATATCTTCATTTTTCTTAAAAATATCTTTGGCCTCACGATTGAACAAAACAAAACTTCCCTCCGAAAGAAGGGATTCATATAAGTCTGCAATCTTTGGACTCGTGAGCTCAGCAAAACTCCTGGCCTGTAGATATATATCGCGTGTGAGCTCTTTTTCTTTTTCACTGATTAGTAAAAACGACGTGACAGCAAAAAGGAACACTATGAGCACGCTGATCGAGAGTATTAGTTTTGTGGCGATGGAACGAAACACGTGTAGTTGGTAAGATTTATAATCTGTTTATTATATCACAAAAATCAGGTTTCCCGCCACGCCAATTTAGTCTGCTTTCCTCACCTCTTCTCCCAGTACATACCCGTCTACACGTGGCGTCCATACGAGATCTGGAGAGATGGCGTAGAGCACCTCAGGGATCACAAGCGGCACACCGATAATCTCTTCATCGACAAGTATCTCCATGACGCGGCGCATATCGGCGAGGCGTATGGCCTGATCGGTCTCGGTGGTAATCCCTTCTACAAGAGTATCCACCGTGGCGTTACCCATCCCCGTGCTGTACTCGCCGAATGCGCCGCGCGGACTGTGGGCAACAGACGTGAGGAGCCCGCTCGCATCACCGAGCTCTGACCGCCAGCCAAAGAAATAAAAATCACTCTCACCGCTTGATATTTTGCTTTCCAGCTCAGGCTGTGATAGAAAATTTAAGACGACATCGATCCCCGCGGATTCAAGACTTTCCTGTACAAAAGTACCGAGCGCATCAAATCCAACCGGAAGATCGAGCGTGACAGAAAGCCGATCGAGCGGCGATACTTCCTTTATAAGCGATGAGGCTTTTTCCAGATCCAGATCTGGAATTTTTAACCCCGGATGGAATCCCTGAATCCCCGGGCTGACAAACTGCGTCGCCGGTCTGGCAAATCCATAACCAAGACGATTTACTTCATTGCGATCGATGAGAAGACGTATGGCCTCGCGTAGTTTTTTTTCTTTTAAGATTCCGTCAAAACCAAAAAGCAGAAACGTGCTCTCGAGAGTGGGATAGTGATCAAATACATAATCGATTTTTTCCGAGCCGCGATCGAGGTCGCGTGCGAATTCCGGCGGGACATCAACCATGATACTCACTCCTTTTTGCCGGAGCATTGTGATGCGATCATCTCTGCTTGAGAGCAAAATGAATTTTATTTTTTCAAAATCCGGTGAGATGCCCCAGTAACTCCCATGTCGCGCCAGAATCATGGTGTCTCCGTCAATTTCCACAAAACTATACGGCCCTGTCCCGACCGGATTTGTGGCTATCGTGCCGATCTGCGACTGCGGAAAGATCAGTACATTTGCCAGTTTTTGCAGAAAAAGCGGATCCGGCGTGCCGGTGGTGATGCGAAATACATCGTCGGAACGGACTGTAAAATCCTCTATGTTTGACAGCAGATCTCGAATCTCCGACTGACTGTCTTCCTGTGCAAATTGAATACTGCCCTCCACGTCCGTCATGGTTAGTGCGCTCCCGTCATGGAATCGCACCCCAGGCCGCAGGCGAAACTCCCATGTGAAGTCATCCACTGATCCGAGAGATACTGCTAGCGCAGGCTCGATCTGCAGATCACGATCTATAGAAACAAGCCCCTCGTATATATTCAGTAGAACCTCTTTATTTGAAGCTCCGGATGTGGCCGGATTAAAGCTCGTAACATCTGAAGAAAGGCCTACCGTAAGGGTTTCTTCGGTATTCTGATCAACTTTTTTGATCAGATTGAGTGCTTTTTGCGTCTGTTCAGGGAAAAACAGCTTGCCAGACACCAGGAAAAAGAGGGCGAAGAGGATAATGAAGACTAGAATCGAGGCAAGTTTTTTTAACATGTCAGAACAATGATATGCCCGACAGGTAAAGTAATCAATACTTGTCATAATTGTATCAAAATGATACAATTAACTTGAAAAATGATACAATTAAAAAATCTTACAAAACGGCAGAATGCTGTGCTCCGCATCGTTGGTGAGCATGGCGTAGCGGGAAGTGGCATTATCCTGCGGGAGATCTCGAAAGAGTTTGACAAGGCATCACGCATCACTGTCATACGCGATCTATATCAGCTGGTTCAATTGAAACTTCTAAAACGATCTGGAAAAGGACGCACCGTAGTTTATGAATTATCGATGCCAACCACAATGAGACCGGTAGATATCGATAGTTATTTCTTGACTGAGCCGGACAGAAGGAAAATTCTATCGGGACGTATTTTTTTTGAAAATAAAAAAAAGTGGAGCGAAATACTATCCAATAGCGAAATAGCCGCTATGGAAAAACTTACCGCTACATACCGCAGTAATCTGAAAAAATATCGTGACACTGATCTAAAAAAAGAACTGGAGCGTATAACTGTGGAGTTTTCGTGGAAGTCGTCGATGATGGAGGGAAATACCTATACACTGCTCGACACCGAGCGTCTGATACGCGAACACGAGGTAGCGCCTGGAAAAAAGCGTGAAGAAACGCGGATGATACTCAATCACAAAAAAGCTCTTGAGTATGGGCTGAAACACGCACGCAGTTTCAAGAAAATATCACGACGCATGATAGAAGATTTTCATGAACTCACTGTCAGCGGCCTTGGTACAAGACGCGGCCTGCGCACACACCCTGTTGGTATAATTGGTACATCTTACCGTCCGCACGACAACGTATATCAAATACGTGAGGCACTGGAGTATCTATGCAAGCTCGTGAACTACATAGACGAACCTGTGCTAAAGGCTATGATCAGCGTGGCCGGTCTGTCATATATACAGCCATTTGGGGATGGAAATAAGCGCACATCACGCCTGATAGGTAATGCGATACTCTTGGCATATGGCTACTGCCCACTATCTTACAGGAGCGTCGATGAGATAGAGTACAAAAAAAGTCTGATATTATTTTACGAACAACACACCCTTATCAGCTTCAAAAAGGTGTTTCTTGATCAGTACAGGTTTGCTGTAAAAAACTATTTCGTTTAATTATAAATTTTTATAAACAACTACTTGACGGCATCCGCTTCATGCGCGTATACTATTTCTGTAAGTATACATTTTTGTTAATTTATAGAAATGAACTATATTCTTTTCCTCAAGGCGTTTCAGCAAAAATACAAAGGTATTGAAGACAAACAACTTCTGTTTCAGTATTTGAGAGAAGAGCTACAGTACCTCATTTTGTATGTTTTATATACGAAGATGAGCCATCCCATTTATTTCATGGGTGGGACAAAACTTCGTCTTTCGTATGGAATTAATCGTTTTTCCGAGGATATTGATTTATCTCTTGATAAACCGGATTCCAACTTTCCCGCGGAGCAGTTTTTCACGGAGATTACAAAAGCATTTTCCGAAAAAATCACCGGTTTTAATCTGCATACCAAGTGCAACACCAACCGAAATGCCATCAAGATCATTCTCTCTTTTTCAAATATTCTGCATGACATCGGATTTTCCCCACTGCCATCGCAGACCATCAAGATCAAAATCGAGCTTGATATCAATCCTCCGTCTTTCGCAACTTATGAAAAGAAAAACTACAGCAGTATGGTCGGAGACTATATGATTTCTACTCACGATCTATCTACCGGATTCGCCGGAAAACTCGCCGCAGTGTTATTTCGTGAGTACCAAAAAGGACGCGACTACTATGACCTTCAGTGGTATTTACAGCAAAAACAAAAAATTCCAATCAATCTTGCATACCTGAATGCCAACGCAGAACAGCAAAAGAAAAAAACATTTAAAACGGAAGAGGAACTTTTGTCAGACGTGGAGAATAGTATCAAAGAACTTGATATTCCTCTTATGAAGATGGATCTGGAAAGATTTATCGTTATGGACGAAAATTCCTTTCGGCAGTGGCTAGATGATTATATCTCCAGCACATTGACTCTTTTAAAAAATTATCAGCAAAAAACATGAAAGCTGATGAACTGAAACCATTTCATTACAAAACGTTTACTCTCGAGGAGATCAGAAACTACTTTAAGCAAAAACCTGCATCGCTGAGAGTACAGCTTTTTCGTTTATGCAAAAATAAAAAACTCATCCGCTTGAAGCAAAACCTGTACACTTTTCCTGATTTTCATCCGAATGCGTTCGTTATCGGACAGCAAATGGTCTCCCCATCTTATTACAGCCTTGAGTCGGTTTTGTCATGGAACGGAATTATCCCGGAAGGATCGCCCAGTCATACCTTGATTACTTCAAAGAAGACACAGCAATATCGTAACGAATTTGGTACATTCAGTTATCGTCATCTTTCGCCTGAGCTCTTTTTTGGAGTAGAGCAAAGAAAAGACGGTGCCTGGATGGCAACATCGGAAAAAGCTCTTCTTGATTATCTCTACCTTAATTCAAGAAAATTCAAGGCGGATTTTGCCTGCTGGCAGGCGGAAAGATTTGACTCCCTCTCCGGCCTGAACTGGAAACAGATGAAGAAGTGGGCACCCGAATACGGGATGAAAAAGCTAAATATCCTAGTAGATAGCCTCAGGCTCTATGCGGGTTCCTCGGAATACCAAGCGCATAGATAGCAAATTATAGACAGACAGGCACTCTAGCCTATTGACTTTTTCCTCCTGTTAGCCTTGACAAATTTGACGATTCGTGATATATATCGTACGTTGTCCTTTGACAATGAGGAGAGGAATTATAAACGGCACTGCCTACCGGGTAGTAGCGCAAGTGGGTCCGACACCCTGTATTTTTTGGTCTTTGGAGGGATACCTTCAGATGAAAAAATCCAGCGTGGCGGATCCATGCGCTCCTCAGTAGGCGGATGCCGAAAATGGAGCATGTGCGATTACGCAAAGCGAGGTACGTATGAACTCGATGCGTGGAACGATGGCGGCGCTGGCCCTCTGGGCCGGCGTCATGTCCGCCGGCTGCGAAAGCAAGCCGGCCTCCAACCCCGACGCCACGGCGTCGGCGCTCGACAATCTCCGGACGTCCCTCGAGGGGACGCCGAAAGTCAAGGACGCGAAGGGCACGATCACGGCGAGTGCGGTTCCCGGGCTGTTCGAGCGCACGTCCAATCGGGTCGTCGACGGGCTCCGCCCGCGCACGGCCGAGGAGACGCTCGACGCGGCGAACGAGGCGAAGGCGACGGCGGCAAAGACGGCGAAGGCGTACGCGGTGGTGCTCGCCGAGCAGGCGAACCTGCCGGCGGATGCCAACGAGGCGGCGAAGAAGGCCGTGGCCGACAAGGTCACCGTGGCCGAAGCCGAACTCGCCATCGCCGAGGCCGAACTCGCGCATGTGAACGCCATGGCGGACCCCCTGCGGAAGGCGGGCGCCCGTGGTGTCGCGGCCGCCGGAAAGAAGGCGGTCGCGGACATGCGGAAGAAGGTGTCCGCGCTCGACACCACGGCGACCACGCGCGGCCGCATCGTCCTCGCTGCCGCCGGTCTCCCGACCGGAAGCTCGGGCGGCAGCACGGCGGGCACGGCGGTGGCGACGGCGAAGCCCGCGGCCGTGAAGGCGGGCGGTACGACGCGGACGGCAACGTGTCAGCTCCGCAACAAGGGCGGCGCGTTCGTGGCGGTCTGCCAGGGGATCGGTCTGGCGGCGTTGAGGCCGCAGATCGAGTTCACCCCCGGGCAGGTGAGCGGCGGCACGGTTCTCCCCGGGCGACTCACCATCACGGCGTGGACGGCCCCCAAGCGGGTCATCTACGACTCCGTGACGTCCGCGGCCCCGGCCCCCGACGACGGGAAGGTCGGTGCGGTGGCGATCGCGACATTCCCGTACGCCACCGACTGACCTTCCGCTCCATGGGGACGGGACCGCCACTGCTGGCGGTCCCGTCCCCCGAGGTGTGAAAGATCGAAGCTAAATCTTCAGATCAATCACCCATTCCTCTCCCCTCTCATTCCAAATTACAGGTGTAAAAAGCTATTAGGTCTTCACAAGAAGGCTATTTTTTGGTATGATTACCTAATAAAATAAAATAAATACTAACAAAAACCCTATGGCAACTTATGGTGATAGTGCATATGAGCACGCAAAAAAGGCTCAAGTAGAAACCGGTTCAGAAAATTGGATGAAAGAAAAACCGGAAGCATATAATGAAATTCGCGCACAAGAGTATGCGAAAAAATTTGAAAAATTTAAAACAAAATACAAATCTCAGGAAGTTGCAGACTTGAAAAATGCTGACCAGGCTTTTTCATTTCAAGAGGGAACAACTCTATATCCAATACTTACAGAGCAGTACGGCATGAATAATCGCACTGCATTTTTAGTAATGACGAAGATGCTGACCAGCGGAATCAATGTCGACAAGTGGGAGGTGGGTGACGTAGTAAAATTAAATGCCAATGGTAGCTTCGAGACATGGCGCAGTGGTAAATATTCAAAGGTTGAAAATGCATTTGATCTCACTTCTCCAGCACCTACTGTCGATACTGTCGAGAGTACACCTCCACCAGCAGCGGAAAAAGCAAAGGAACGCGTACCATTTAAGCAAGGAGATAAAATACGCGTGACTAAGAAAATAAAAACAGAAAATGTACCAGACATTAAGGAGCCTCATCCTACAATTCCAAATACCGATGTAATACTTTACGGGCTAGGTTCAGGTACATTAACGCCGGAGACTAAATTAATCGTTCTATCAGAAGGTTTTGAGTTTATTGCAGCACGTACTGAAAGTGGGTTGGAGGTCAATATAAAAAAGACTCCGGATAATCTGAGCTCGCTTACTTCGGAAACAGCACCGGTAGCACCGATAGCACCCGCAACACCACCAAAGCCTGATATAGTTGAGAGTAAACCAGCTCCAAAACCAGATGTCATTGAAAGCAAGCCGGCTGATGCTGTCGAGAGTCGACCAGCCCCAGCTCCGGACAAAGTTGAAAGCAGGCCAGCTGCTGCTGCAGATGCCGTTCAATCAAGAATCCCTGATGCTGTCGAGAGTCGACCAGCCCCAGCTCCGGATGTCATTGAATCCGTAGAGCCGACTCCAGATCAACTCCAATCAAGAGCGCCTGATACTGTCGAGAGTCGACCACACCAAGCTCCGGACGCAGTCGAAAGCACTCCTGCCCCAACACCGGATGCCATTGAGTCTGTAGAGCCGGATGTCATCAGCTCGTGACGCGGAAGAAACGGACACCATTACGAATTGCTTCTTCCAGTTTTTCGGTGAGCTCGGCTTGTTTCTTATCAAAATTACGTGAAGATCCGGTGTCGATTAAACGACCAACTACAACGGGTGCTGGTTCGAGAAACATCATTGGACCTACTTCGCTAGAACCTTTTGGGTCGTAGACGATGTACTCTGCCGGTTTTGAAGTGCCGTTGTGAAGAAGTTCTGACGCAAGCCCTCTTGCATTTTTGCGCTCACGACTGCTTAGGAGCTGACTTAATATCCTTCGACGTTGCTCCATTGGCGCTACCAAAACTCTGACTACATACTCCGGTACCTGCCGTGTAGTACTTACCATACAGTCCACAAAAGCCTGCTCCATCTGGGCGGTGATACCACTCCCATTACTACCGCTATCAGCACCAAAAAACTCTGCTACGGTTTGCTCCGCAATCTGCGCGCCTACTATCTTTAAGGTCGCGCCACCACCTGTTTCGCGTTGAGTATGCGCATATAGATCATCAGCAACCGTGCGGCGTGAACGATTACTGCCATCGGTAACGAGTACCACGTGACGATCACCTGGACGAAGATTGACAATCACTCTGCCGCAAACCAAGTTTCTCAGCGGCACATTCTGCTCGCGCGCGGCCTGGGCAAGAGCACGATTTACACGCGCAATCAAAACGTCAACAAGTGCGCCGGCAGAGAGTTCTTCTCTTTTTTTTGGAGCGAGTACACGCGTATCGAATGTATCCCTTAAATCCGCCACCAAAGCACCAGCCTGATCATCAAATAAATTCCCATCGCCCTCACGTACACTGATATCAGCAACACCAGGACCTACTTCATCGAGTAAACGCCTACGGAATTTAGCAAAAGGTGAATTATCACTATCAGGCATAGCATCCATCCTGCCTGGCGCTTCATCAGGCGCATCTTCATCATAAACACCAGTATCATCTGCCGACCTTCTTTTTAAGAGTCTCTTCACTCCATCAACAAGTTTTCCTAGATCAGGCCTATTCATACAATAAGTTGATTATACATAAAAAGGGAGTCACTCTATCGCCTTTTCCCAGTTTTGGCAAGTCTATTCTCAGTGTCCTCTAACCTGTTTCATATGACTTATCTTCTTTCTGATAAGGCCCTCGGTACCAATATCCGCCCTGTGGAATACGGGACCTTTTACGGCGTTTACAGCCTGTTCCGCGGCCTGCTCGGCCACAGGGAGGGTATCTGCAATGCCGACAAAGGCAACAGCCCTGGAGGCGGAAAGGTATAGACCGTCGTCACGCTGATCCACCGACGAGTAGTACATTTTTACGCCATCCGGAATTTTTGAACCGTCTATTTCAATTTTTTCGCCAAATTTTGGTTTGTCGGGATAACCTTCCGGCACGACGTACTTGCACACCGTCGCTTTATTTTCATACTCAATTTTCAATTGATGTAAGCGCCCGGCGAGGATCGCTTCGCATATCTCAACAAAATCAGTTTTTAGAATCGGCAAAACATTCATCACCTCCGGATCACCAAAACGCGCGTTGTACTCGATGAGGCGCACACCGTCCTTTACCGCTATAAATCCTCCGTACATAATTCCTTTGAACAAAACTCCGGTCTCTTCAAAAAGTGCCTGTGCCACACGCACTGTGATCTCGTGCGCGTCCTCCACGTCTTTTCGCGTAAGAAATGGAAGCAGGTGGTTCGCGTCCGAGTAACTGCCCATGCCGCCGGTATTTGGCCCGCGGTCGCCTTCAAAGGCGCGCTTATGATCCTGCACCGGCGGCATGTCCGAGACATTCCGTCCGTCGACAAAGCTCATGAGGCTAAACTCCTGGCCGATAAATTTTTCCTCCACCACAACGCGCCCGGATTTTTCCAGACACTCGCGCGCATACGCCTCCCCTTCCTCTACACTGGCGAGATGATCGCCGGAAACTTTTACTCCTTTGCCACCCGTAAGCCCGTCCGCCTTTATCACGAAGCCACCCATCGCAACGTCAAGCTCACGTATATAATCGGCGAGGCCTTTTGTGTCATAAAAAACTTTGAACTTTGGGTTTCCTGGTATCTGATATTTTTCAACCAAATCACGAGTAAATGACTTTGATGACTCCAGTCGTGCGACGGTGCGTAACGGAGCCACCGAGTGGATACCAAGCTCGAGCAGTGCATCCGCCACACCATCCGCTATCGGATCGTCCGGACCGATCACCGCAAAGTCGGGTTTTACTTCATTCGCATATTCAACAACAGACTGTATAGCATTGAGCGCGCCCTGCCTATAGTGCTGTGCCAGCTGAAGTATGCCTGGATTTTTTGCCTTGCCATACGCGTACACGCTCACCCTGCCGCTTCTGGTCAGAGCCTCGGCGATACAGTGTTCACGCGCGCCATTTCCTACTAGTAATACATTCATGATATTTACAGCAAGCTAATCTGCCCCTCTACGCCATCAACCCCTTGTCCAGCCTCGGCGGCGGACGAGCCGCTCCTATTTACCTCAGCTCGACGCAGTACCTCCTCCGTGACATCCTTCGTCGGATACTTGCCGGAAAAACAGGCTCCACAAAAATTCTTCAGCTTAGGATTGCCGCGCTGTATTGATTTTATCAAGTCCGGAAGATTCTGGTAAAAAAGTGCATCAGCGGATATCGCGCGCGCAACTTCTTCTTCTTTTAATCCATGGGCCACAAACTCTTTTCTAGAGGCCATATCTACACCATATACACACGGATGACGAAGAGCCGGTGCCATGGAGGCAAAGTAAACTTTTTTGGCGCCGGCGTTACGAACCATCTCTATGATTTTTCTGGATGTATTGCCTCTCACTATCGAATCATCCACGAGCAGTACGCGCTTGCCCTTGATCTCCAGCGGTATCGGATTGAGCTTGTACTTGATAGAGCGCTTGCGGACGTGCTGTCCAGGCATGATAAAAGTGCGACCGATGTAGCGGTTTTTGATTAGACCTTCGCGATACTTCACCTTCAGCTCATGCGCGATCGTAAGCGCCGATGTGCGTCCGGTGTCCGGTATCGGAATTACCACGTCTATCTTGAGTCCACTTTGTTTAATTTTTTTTGCCAAAAGCTCACCCATGCGCAATCTGGCCTTATACACGCTCACATCGTCAATTACCGAGTCCGGACGCGCAATATAAACCCACTCGAATAAGCACGGCGTCTGCCGTGACGGAACTATCTGCTTTGTATGCAGATTGTTTTTCATATCTATGTAGATGGCCTCACCGGGGGCTACATTGCGTAGCACAGCAAACCCAAGCGTATCTAGAGTGACGCTCTCGGACGCGACTATGTACTCGTCACCACGCGCGGTGGCACGGCGCCCCAGAACCAGCGGACGAATGCCGTGCGGATCGCGGAATGCCAGCATGCCGTGTCCTGCAATCATGACGATGACCGAGTACGCACCATTAATACGCCTGTATGTAGGCTTTAGTGCGCGGAAGATATCGGCAGGTGAGAGTTTCCTCACTTTTAATTTTTCTACCTCATCTGCAAAAACATTGAGCAATACCTCGGAGTCCGACTGGGTATTCAAATAACGTAAATTTTTCTTTTCCACATGCTCGCGCAACTCATCGTAATTCGTGAGGTTGCCATTGTGAATGAGCGCAATGCCAAAAGGCGAGCTGACGTAAAACGGCTGAGCCTCGGCGGCAGACATAAAAGAACCGGCAGTGGTGTATCGCACGTGCCCCATGCCTCTCGTACCGCGTAGATGAAGAACATTTTGCTGATTAAAAACATCACGCGCCAGACCGTTGCCTTTTTCTATATGAAAACGATCGTCATACGTGACGATACCGGCGGCGTCCTGCCCGCGGTGCTGTAACATAACCAACCCATCATAAATATCCTGTATGACACTGTCACGCCCCGAGATGCCGATAATGCCACACATGGAGCGAATGGATAGGAAGTAAGAAAGAATTACAAACCTGCTTTGCGTGTTACCGCTTTTACTATATTTTCCATCAGACAGGCTACCGTCATCGGCCCTACGCCGCCCGGAACCGGAGTAATCAGGCGGGCTTTTTTTGATACTGAATCAAAATCAACATCGCCGCGTATTTCACCATCAACTCTGGAAAACCCGACATCAATAACTACGCATCCTTTTT
>JBBTWW010000111.1:0-12675 GCA_038062595.1 Patescibacteria group bacterium
AAATATGGATATTCAATAAATAATTTTCACATATCATTAACTTCTTTCGGAATTTCGTAGTCCGTCGACAAGAGTGAAAGTTCTCCAAGGTAGCGATCAAAAAAACGTATTGCTGAAGTACGTGCTCCAGCGGACGCCTCGATGCTTGAACGATCCAATAAGTAGTGGATTAGGTTTTGTTTTTCTTCAAGTCCTTCTTGTGTAACGCCAAGCCTCTCAATGCGTAACTGACGCAGGGCATCATATACTTTCCATAATTTATCTTTCGGATCCGATGCAAATGAAAAACGCTTAAAAATTTCCAATGTAAACGTATCTCCATCTTTCATAGACGCGGTTATTTTCTTAAAATCTGATAATGATTTTTGAAAACCATTATCATCACCCAGAAGAACCAACTTTGCCATCTGCCCAAGTACGTTCGACGCAAGAGCTCGTTCGCGATTATCCGCATGACCCGCATCAAGAGTAAGCAGTTGGGATATACGATATATCAACGGCGCCCTGGAAAAAAAGCTGGAGCGTGATGCGCGCACTCCAGAGATCATCTCGTCTGGAGCGGCAGAACCGTGTAGAGCCTTATTGATTTTTTCATTGGCAATCAGATTTCTTTCCTGGAAAAAAACGGTTAGAGAAAGCACTGCAACCGATATCAGTACCAGAAAAAATATCCCTAAAACGGTATTTTTTTTCTCATTAATCATCTCGTAATTATACCATTAACAGGTTAAACAGTCAACTCTTCACCTTTGTCCGACAGTTCTCTATACTGACTCTACTATGATTAAAAAAATTCTCCTTACGGCAATCGCAGTACTGCTCTTCATACCTTCCGCGGCACATGCCGTGTCTACAGACGTTATGACCAAGGGGGATTTTGTCATCGAGCTACTCGACTCCACTGGGTTCTCCAGGAATAACTACACGCCTCTAGAGAGCTCATACTTCAGCGATGTATTGCAGGAAGATCCACTATTTGTACCAATCGCATTCCTGGTGGACTCAGGTGCTGTCAAAAAACCGAAATCCGAAACGGCTTTTTATAAAAACCGCGGTATATCACTGATTAATGCACTCCAGCTAACTTACTTCATGAAAGGTATTCCAGTACCAAGAATTTTTGATGTGCAGTCGTGGACATTTGAAAATATTTCTCCGCGTGCTCCATTCGCGCATCTGCTCCAGAAAGCCGCTACGCTTGGAATGATAAACAGCGAAAGAGTCGCGCCGTTCCGGATACTCAAACGTGGTGAAGCGCTCAATATAATCGCACGCGCCAATGCAAACTCATCTCCGAATATCACAATAACGCTATCGCCATCAACGACGCACGAGGCCGTAACCAATCCTATATTTCCAATTTTCCTGGACGCTTGGAACAAAATAAATCAGGACTACATACGCCGCGATCAAGTCGAAAAACAGGACCTTATCTATGGAGCTACCAAGGGTCTGGTCGAAAGCCTGGATGACCGTTACAGCGAGTTCATGCCGCCCAGTGACAACAGCCTCGGAACGGAGCTATCGGGTGAGATAGAGGGTATCGGTGCAAGTGTCGAAATGGTGGATAAAAAAGTTACAGTCGTGGCACCCCTCAGGGACTCTCCGGCTGAAAAAGCCGGTATTCTCACAAGCGACATCTTGCTATCCGCAAACGGTGTTTCATTCGAAGGATTAACTCTTCAAAAAGCAGTATCGCTTATAAAAGGTCCGGCAGGAACGAATGTAACACTCATTATAGAAAGGAGTGGCCAACGAATATCAATCACCGTCACACGTGCACGGATAAAACTCAACTCCGTGGAGCTTGAATTTACCAATGATAATATAGCCGTAATTAAATTAAATAACTTCAGCGCAGACAGTCACATGGAGTTCTCAAAGGCAGTTCGCGAAATTCTGCAAAAAAATCCTACAGGTGTCATCCTCGATATGCGTAACAACCCGGGTGGATTTCTGGACGTTGCGGTGTCTATCGCCGGCTTCTTCATAGACTCCGGCAGTACGGTGGTCAAGATACGCTTTCCGGACCACACGGAAATAAAGGTAAGTAACGGAGAGGCTGAACTTTCACGCTTTCCGATTGTAGTACTTATTAATAAAGGTTCAGCAAGTGCGTCTGAGATTCTCGCAGGAGCCATATTGGATCACAACAAAGGTGTGCTCATCGGTGAGACTACATTTGGCAAAGGCACTGTTCAGGAGTTCATAACCTACACAGACGGCTCATCTCTAAAGATTACAGTCGCTGAGTGGCTAACACCACTGGATCACTTGATAGACAAAAACGGAATTGAGCCGACTATCAAGGTGACACTTTCGGATACGGACAAAAAAGCCAAACTTGATCCGCAAATGGATCGCGCGCTCGAGGAGATACGCTAGTAATACTTGAAAATTTGCTAACTATCCGCCTGCTCCTTACGCGTTTTGAGCACCTCTTCTGGATTCGTAGTTACAAGCTTGTCTTCCGAGTACGATGCAATCACCTGTATCGCCACGTGTCGCAAACCGGCAAAGAAGAGCCCCTGTCCAACTCCAGAATTTAGCAACAGATATTTCTCGCCCTCCGTGAGGCTGAATATTTTTGTAAGAGGTTCTATCGCAGACGGTGCTTGTTTTAGCAGAAGCTGTAACGATGAGTTCGTGATAATCGGCTTACCGTAGTGGCTTTCTACAAAGTCTTCCACATCCTGTGTGATAGTCGTAACGCCGAGATAGTATTTACGCGCACGCTTCACGAGTCCGTACAGGAATCTTGCAGAATCTTCGTGTTGCATTAGCGACCACGCCTCGTCTATCACCAACACGCGTCGTTTGAGCTCGCTCCTCACTTTGGTCCATATGTAATTCAAAATAATATACATGGCAATAGGACGGAGCTCATCTTCCAGATCCCGTATGCAAAACACCACGAGCGGGTTATCCATATTGATATTCGTCTGCTGGCTGAAAACTCCAGCAAACGTGCCAGTTGTGAATTTTTGTAAACGCTGTGCGAGCGATGACGCTCCGTCCATTGAGCTCAACACACCGTGGAGGTCTTCCATCGTTGGCGGGGTTTTTGACGACGGATCTGCAACGTCCATCGTGATACCTTTTATGGCGTAGGTATCAAGAAGCGCTTTGTCGAGAATACTCTCCTCCGTCGGCGTCATCTGTCCAAGCATTATCTTCAGAAGACCTGTAAGCTCTATCACGTTCGAACGCAATAAGTCTCCGGGCATCACCTCTTCACCCTCGATCGGCTTAGGTAGATCAAAAGGATTGATACGGCGATCCGATGTCAGCGAAACACGCAAGTACGCACCGCCAAGTGCGGTAGTAATATTTTCGTACTCATTTTCAGGGTCGACAATAATTACATCGGTTCCGGTCATCATGCTACGCAATACCTCGAGCTTCACAGCATATGATTTACCCGCACCGGATTTTGCAAACACCACTGAGTTCGCATTTTCCAGGCTGAAGCGGTCAAAAATAATAAGACTGTCATTGTGACGGTTCAAGCCGTACAGAATACCCTCATCACTGGTAAGCGTAGACGAGCTGAACGGAAAGGTCGAAGACAGCGGCGATGTGTTCATATTTCTAATCACACCCATCTCGTCAAGACCAAGCGGGATTGTAGATGTAAAAGCTTGATCCGACTGTAGCTCGGTTCTGCGTGTCAGGATCAACTTTCCTCCCAGCAAACTCTCGAGCTGTTTCGCGACTTTTTGCAGCTGCTTCTCGTCCTCGGAATAAATCGTGAAGTATAGTGCGAATTGAAAAAACTTCTCCTGTCCGCGCTGTAGTTCCGTGCGAAGTTGTTCGGCGTCCTGCAGTGCCGTCTCCAGTCCCGGATCACGCACATTTCCTTTTTCCATGTCCATGTGCATTGACGACTGCATTTGTGCGACTTTACGGCGGAGTACTTTCATTATCGCCGCGGAGTCTATCGGATATATGAACTGCGCTATATCCATCGTCACATCAAAATTCACGATTGGTGACAGCCAGTTCGCATCGATGTAGCGCGGATAGGTATATACATAAAAACTCTGAACGTACATGCCGCTAAGTCGTATCGACTTGTAATCTATATCAAACGAGGAAGGTGCGATAAAATCGCGTATCGACACAAGTCCCTCCTGAAAAACCTTTTCCGCTTCCTGCACTTCCTTTTTTTCAAGCTCGGTCAACGGTTCTTTTTCTTCCAGTTTTTCCGCGCTTGCGGTTTCTTTTTGCACTGCCGTTTCGATCTTTTTCTCAGCTTCTTGCGCCGGCGCTTTCCTTGCTTCATATTCCGCGCGATTTTTTGCCACGTGAGCATCCCACTCGCTCTTGATCCGAGAAATGAGTCCGTGCTTTCCGTTTGCAGATACGCCATTTACAGACACCACGGTTACCGGAACCTGTGGAGCCTCTACTTTGATCGGCGGCATCTCGTACGGCTGGTGCGCCTCAGCCGTTATCCCTGTTTGTTTTTGTTCTTCAGCCATGTTTTTTTAAATCTCTTAATTTTACCAGAAAGTAACCTGATTATCAATCACCATATACTTGTCAAAGTATAGATATATTTCTAAGTAAAGGCTGAATACCATGATAAATGAAAGCGGCGGGCAAATCGCAACAGATTACGCCGAGCACGGCGAGGCGGCTTAAGCGAAGTGAAGTGTCTCCGCGAAGTCAGCGGAGCGCTGAACAAGCGAACTTTATCAATTGATTTATCTAATTGACTTTTAAGAATCTTCAACTAATATTGTAGGGAAGTTTTTCCACTTCGTTTACAATGCCCAAAAAGCTAAAGAAATCAGGCGCGAAAAAACCAAGCAAGACGCCAAAGAAAATGCCTAAGAAAATTATTAAAAAAGTAGCAAAAAAGATCATAAAAAAGGCGCCGAAGGCTGTTAAAAAAGTTGCAGTAAAAACACAAAGCCCGATTCTAGTCATACGTCATGAAGAAAAATCTGAGCGCTTAACCGAGATTAAGGACAAGATCGAGAAGCCCGAAATAACTCAAGTTACTGAAAGTTCAGGGGAAGGCGGAGAGGTTACGCCTCCATCAGGACCTGTTGTTTTTAATGACGGCTACAAACCCCGTGATGTTACCGTAGAGATGCAGGAGAGCTACCTCGATTATGCCATGAGCGTAATCGTGGCACGCGCGCTTCCCGATGTACGCGACGGATTGAAGCCGGTGCATAGGAGAATCCTATATGTCATGCATCAGAGCGGCCTATCTTCGACTAGCAAATTCAAGAAATCTGCTACGGTAGTAGGTGACGTGCTCGGTGGTTACCACCCGCACGGAGATACTGCGGTATACGACGCCATGGTACGTCTGGCGCAGGACTTCTCTATGCGCTATCCGCTTGTACAGGGGCAGGGTAACTTTGGTTCAATAGATGGAGACTCCGCAGCTGCCTATCGTTATACAGAGGCACGCATGTCCAAGATCGCCGAAGAAACTTTGGCGGATATAGAAAAAGAGACCGTTGATTTCCGCGATAACTACGATGGCACAAAGAGGGAACCGGTGGTTTTGCCATCAAGACTTCCGCAGCTTCTCCTGAACGGCGTCTCCGGTATAGCGGTCGGTATGGCCACGTCCATTCCTCCGCATAATATGCGCGAGGTGTGCGAGGCTGTCATACACCTTGCAGACAACCCCGATGCGGATATCGATGAGTTGATGCAGTTTATCAAGGGCCCGGACTTCCCTACGCGCGGCATTATTTACGACAAGAAAGCGATAAAAGTAATGTACGCCACCGGTCGTGGTGGTGTCGTGATACGTGCGCGCACGTCTATCGAAGAGGGTAAGAACGGCAAATTCCGAATCGTAATCACGGAAATTCCTTATCAGGTGAATAAATCTACCCTAGTCAGCAAGATCGCCGACTTGGTCCGTGACAAGAAAGTAGTCGGCATCTCAGACATCCGCGATGAATCAAATCGCGAGGGCATTTCCGTTGTCATCGAATTAAAGAAGGAAGCTTACCCGAAAAAAATATTAAATCAGCTTTTCAAATACACTCAGCTACAGACCACGTTTAACATGAATATGATCGCGCTGGTAGAGGGTATACAGCCACGACTTCTGAACCTGAAGGAGGTACTCGAGTACTTTCTCGCTCATCGCAAAATCGTGATAACACGGCGCACACAGTATGAGTTGAAGATTGCAAAGGCCAGATCACATATTCTGGAAGGCCTTTCGAAGGCACTACAGCATATAGATGCCATCATTGAAACCATCAAAAAGTCAGCGACAAAAGAAGACGCTCACGTCGCATTAATGAAAAAATTCGCCCTATCCGACCTGCAGACCAAAGCGATTCTCGAGATGCGCCTACAGACTCTTGCGGGATTGGAACGAAAGAAAATCGAGGACGAGTTGGAAGAAAAACGGAAACTGATCAAGGAGCTTGAGGGTATTCTAAATGACACAAAAAAAGTCCTCAATATAATACAGGGTGAATTGAAGGAGATGATGGAGCGATATGGAGACGCCCGCAGTACACAGATTGTGGCCGGTGCCGTTGGTGAGATTTCAAATAAAGACACTATTCCAAACGAGCCTATGGTTGTGGTGCTAACACGTGAAAATTATATCAAACGTATGCCACCAACCACATTCCGCACACAACATCGGGGTGGCAAAGGCGTGATAGGAATGGCTACCAAGGATGAAGATGAAATCAACATCATTTCATATACCAAGAATCATGATGAAATTCTATTCTTCACGAACAAAGGGCGCTGTTTCAAATTACCGGTTTATGAGATTCCTCAGGCCTCTCGCACTTCAAAAGGCCAAGCCATTGTGAATATCTTGAATCTTCAGCCGAATGAAATAGTCACAGCAATGCTTACGGTTCCTGAAAAATTCACCGGTGAGTATCTGGTTATGGCAACCAAGATGGGAACAATCAAGAAAACTCCGGTAGCAGATTTTGTAAATGTTAGAAAAAGCGGTCTTATCGCAATTAAACTCCGTCCGAATGACGCACTGTACTGGGTGCGACAGGTCACATCCGGCGAGGAGATATTTATGGCCACGTCTCTCGGCAAGTCGATACGTTTCCCTCAGAAACAAGCACGCCCGATGGGCCGCCCATCACAGGGTGTTCGTGGCATCAGACTCCAAGGCGCTGACTATGTCGTTGACATGGATGTTGCCAGCTCACCAGAAACCGAGATTCTGGTAGTAATGGAAAACGGTATGGGCAAGTGCACCAAAGTCAGCAACTATCGTCTACAGAGCCGCGGTGGCAGTGGTGTAAAGGTGGCCAACGTAACGCCAAAAACCGGTAAGGTAGTCGGAGCAAAAGTAATACAATCCAAAGAAGCTTCAGACTTGATTGTAGTTTCAAGGATGGGCCAAACAATACGTCTAAATCTCCAGGATATACCGTCTCTTGGGCGCGCTACTTCCGGTGTATACATCATGCGTGTAAAAAATGCGCGTGACAAAGTTGCATCAACATCTCTCATTACGCACGAGGAAATTCCCGAAGAGGCAAAAATAGCCGAGCGCGCACCAGGCAAAACACCAAAGCCTGTGGCATCTTCGCCGAAAAAAACCCAACAAGCAGCGCTGTTGTAATTTAGGTTGTATTTTTGTTATGATGATCTCCATGAAGAGATTATTTTGTTTTGTATTTTTTCTTATCATAATTCCCACGGCCGTCTCTGCGGTGAATGATCTTAGTATAGCGTCCGACGGCATAAGTTTTAATCGCAATCTTCCATTCCTCGAAGGACAACTCGTGCGCATCTATGCTACGGTGGAGAATAAAGGCGACACAGACCTCAAGGGTGTTGCGAAGTTTTTTGCAGGCAATCCGCGGGAACAGATAGGCACTGACCAGCCGATATCGGCAGTTCTTGAGAATACCGACACGGTTTTCGTAGATGCATCTTTTATACCCGGCAGTCATCTGCTTACGATCACAGTTATTCCATTTGATGCAGACGATGATGTGATCGCAAACAACAATTTAACTACGACGATAACGGTACTTTCTGACTCGGATCGTGACGGTAAGACGAACGAACTGGATACCGACGACGACAATGACGGCGTACTGGACCTCAATGATGCATTCCCGCTGGACCGGAAAGAGTCGCGTGATACCGATGGTGACGGTACCGGAGACAATACTGATACCGACGACGACAATGACGGCGTACTGGACCTCAATGATGCATTCTCGCTGGATGCCAGAGAAAGCAAAGACACCGACAGTGATGGCGTCGGAGATACTACTGATATTTACCCGACAAACCCTCTTGAGTCACGCGATTTTGATAATGATGGAGTCGGCGATAACAGTGATACAGACGCAGATAATGACGATATAGAAAAAACTTCAGACACTAATGACACCAATCTAGGTCCCATTTTGGAAGTCGACCGTATACCATCACTAACCTCCACAGAACGCGAGATCGTAATAGACCCATCAGAGAGCAGTGATCCAGACGGAACAGTAGTTGCGATAACTGTAGTAATCAACGAGTTATCCGCTCCGGCAGATGGTGTGCAAAATGTAAGCCCTTTTGAGACAACTTTGATGCCTGGAGAAAAACTACCATATAGATTCGCGCAGGAGGGTCAGTATAGCGTTGTCGTTAACGCAACTGATGACAAAGGAGAGTCTCGTAGCAAAACTTTCGAGGTTACTGTAAGAAACCTGCTTTCCTACTGGGTAAAGGGTGTTATTTGGTTACTAGTTTTTGTAGTATTTCTCATTGCTATAACAATGTACCGCAAGGTCAGAAATAACATGCCCAAGCCAAGGAAAAATATTAGTAAAAAGGCTGCGATATCTGTCGCAAAAAAAACTACTACCAGAAGTAAAAACAAGAAGTAAAAGGATCAAAATTCAGGCAAATTTTGTCTTGCTTTTTAAAACGGCCTTACGTATAGTCGGTACATGAAATCTGGTGTTCATCCTGCCTATTTTGATCATGTTGAGATACGTTGCGCTTGCGGCAATGTAGTACTTACTGGCTCTACTAAAGAAGGCCTTCGTACAGAGTTATGCTCTGCCTGCCACCCATTCTACACAGGCAAGCAGAAGCTTGTTGATACTGCTGGTCGTATAGATAAGTTCGAGGCAAAGCGTAAGGCGGCCGAGCTCCACAAACAGTCTCGCGAGCAGGCTGTCAAAGACAGGAAGATTGCAAAGGCACAAGCCGCGGAAGAGGCCATGAATAAGCGCCCTGCTAAATCAAAAGCCAAATTGGTTAAGTCAGAAACTGTAGAGGTAGAAAAACCTGCGAAGAAAAAAGCTCCGCGGGGCGGGGCAAAAAAATAACTTAGCCATGGGAAATACGTTCGGAACACTCTTTCGAGTCACCACATTCGGCGAGTCGCATGGACCTGCCATTGGTGTCGTTATTGATGGTTGCCCATCGAGAATTTCCATAAGCGAAAATGACATACAGCATGACCTGGATCGCAGGCGACCCGGCCAGAGCAGTATCACCACAGCGCGCGGAGAAGCAGACCGGGTCGTAATTCTTTCCGGTATTTTTGAAGGCAAGACACTGGGCACGCCCATAGCGATGATTATTGAGAATATGGACAAACGCTCGCAGGACTACAGCTCTATAAAAGACCTGTATCGCCCTGGCCATGCGGATTTTGTATGGGAGACCAAATTTGGGATTCGCGACTATCGAGGAGGTGGAAGATCATCCGGACGCGAGACTGCGAGCCGCGTCATGGCCGGAGCAGTGGCAAAAAAAATAATCGGCAAGACGAAAATTTTTGCATTTGCAAAACAAGTTGGTAACGTAGTTGGAGAAAAAGTGGATTTCAAATTCATAGAAAAAAATCCTGTTCGTGCCGCAGACCCAAAAGCCGCAAAAGAAATGGAGAGGATAATACTTGAAGCCAAAGAATCCGGTGACTCACTCGGTGGTGTAGTTGAAATACGCGTTACCGGAATGGTTACAGGGCTGGGAGCTCCTGTCTTTGACAAACTTAATGCCGACCTCGCAAAAGCTATTTTTTCCATACCAACCGTAAAAGCCGTAGAGATAGGATCCGGACGCGATGCTGCTACCATGAAAGGATCGGAGCACAACGATCAGGTGCTCTCAAAATGGAAAACCAAACATAACTTTGGTGGCGGTATATCAGGCGGAATATCCACCGGTGAGGACATTATATTGCGTGTGACCGTAAAACCACCGTCAAGTATAGGAAAAATCCAAAAAACTGTTGATAAGAAAGGGAATAAAACCACGTTATCAGTCAAGGGCAGACACGATCCATGCATAATCCCCCGTTTCATACCGGTCGCCGAGGCTATGGTTGCGATCACCCTTGCAGACCACTATTTACGATATCAAGCCATAAAGTAAGGTGAGTATGCCTTGGTGACAAGTAAAGATTTTTTTGTGGCGATGTATATTGTGGGTGACTTTTAAAAAACTTTTTTTATGACAGATCAAACTCTTCAAATACTACTTTTTATAGGTAATCTTCTGATTGCTGGTGTCGTGGGATTTATTGGAGCCTCAATAAGAATTGGCGAATATAAAAACAAGGTTGATACCCTTGAGAATACTGTAGGACACGATGAACATTGTGGACTTAGAAAAACGGTTGGTGACGTGCGAGATAAAGTTATTGCATGTGAAACCTCTTTAAAAGAAAGGGAACCACTGACAAAGAAGAAAAGCCCTATTTCTCTAACAGAGCGTGGGCAGACTTTACTGGAGGCAAGTGGCGGGAAAGCTTTTATTGATACAAATTTACCTCTTCTTTCTGGCAAAATTGACGCAAAAGAAGCGAAAACAGCCTATGATATACAAGAGGTTTCAAAAGCGGTTCTTCAGGAAATGACTACCGATAATCTTTTCGTTCCTCTTAAAGAATACCTCTTTAAAGAAGGGCTTGAAATTGAAGATTTAATAATCGTAATGGGTATTTATTTGAGAGATAAAGTTCTGGCACAAAAAGGGATTTTACCAGAAGATGTTGATAAAACTGACCCTAAAAATGCCAAGTAAAACACTCTTCCATGAAATTCTCGACCGTGCTCTTCCTAAATACGACCCATTAAAAGCTCAAAGGGGTGTAAAGCGGAAGAGCGGGCGTTATATTGGAAAGCGATCTCGTTCACGTAAGATTGAAGATACTTTGGGGACACGGAGTGGTAAGTCCCATCAATAGAACGTTTTAACTGACTCCAAAAGCCCTCAATAGTGTTTGTGTATACATTCCCTCGTGCGTACTCTTTTGCGCTGTGCTTAACTCGTTCGTGTTTGAACTCTGCACCCGCTTTGTTGTAGCTCGCCAATTCATCAGTCATCAGATTTGTGCCGATCTCTACGTTTTGGCGAATCAAAGGCATAACCGTTGTAGCCTTCACGTTCGTAACAGTTTTTGCGATCACGTCCCCCTTGCGCTCAACCATACCAAACACTGGGGTTTTATTCTCGGCTCCACGCCCTCGTTTGTTGTGTCCTCCTTTCCCGCCAACGTAAGTTTCGTCTGCTTCAACTGTACCACCCAATAACGAAGGCTGTCGCTCCATAAGTGATCGTACTTGTTTGCCGATTCTGTAGGCGCACTTGTACGTTACGCCAAGGTGTCGCTCTAATTCCTTAGCCGATACCCCGTTTTTAGACTGCCCGAATAAGAAGATGGCATGAAACCAAAGAGTGAGAGGCGTAGGCGACTTGTGGAAGATCGTACCTGCTGTTGGCGCAATCTGATACCCGCACCATGAACAGGCGTAGCTCTTTCGCTTCTTAATCCTGTAAAACGAATCCACTTTTTTACATGATGGGCACGCAAAGTCTTCCCCTATGCGCTTTTGGAAGATATACTCTAGGCAAACATCATCGTTCGGATATTCCTTTTGAAAATTCTTACAGCGGGATATGGCAAAGAGCCTATCGTACACGGCGTAAATATAACCGTTAACGAGCGTGAAATAGTCACTATAATAGGCCCAAACGGCGCCGGCAAGTCGACGGTCTTACGTTCTATTTTTGGACTCACGAAAATCCATGAGGGTTCGATACGTTTTTCCAATCATGAGTTGATCGGGCTAAGAACGAGAGATATTACATATCACGGTATCGGATACGTGCCGCAGGGTCGCTCTATTTTTCCAAATCTCACCGTGGAAGAAAATCTGGAGATGGGGGCGTTCGCACTCGGCAGTAAAAAAGAATTCACAGATGACCTGGCGTACGTTTATAAGAAATTTCCAAAACTAAAACAACGCCGCGCACAAAAAACAAAAACACTGTCAGGCGGCGAACAGCAGATGGTCTCGATCGGACGTGCGCTGATGATAAAGCCTTCACTGCTACTCCTCGATGAGCCATCGATCGGGTTGGCACCGATAATCATAGAGGAGGTTTTTGAAAAACTTCAGGAGATATCCAGAGACGGCACCTCGATCCTAATGGTGGAACAGAATGCAACACAGGCCCTCTCTATTTCAAATCGTGGATACGTGCTCGAACTGGGAAGGAACAGGTATGAAGGTGAGGCCAAGGAGCTAACCAACGACCCCAAGGTTGGTGCTCTATACCTGGGAAAAAGGGATTAACAGGAGACGTTCTTTGTGGTATAATTTAAGACTGATTTAACTAAAAAATTATGCCTCCAGGTACACCTCCACCGACACCAGGTACACCTCCACCGACTCCAGG
>JBBTWW010000112.1:0-11088 GCA_038062595.1 Patescibacteria group bacterium
TAGTAAGATAACGATCAGGATTGAGAATCTCGACATCACTGGTGGGCTGTATGTCTTTTGCAGTAACTATACCCTCCTTCGTCACTTTGAGCGTTAGCATGGATGGTTCCTTGGAAGTTTTTCTGAGCGCGAGTAACTTGAGATTCAAGATAATATCGAGAACGCTATCGCGAACGCCCTTTAGCGTTGCATATTCATAATTCACACCTGTGAACTTCACACCCGTAACTGCCGCTCCAGGAAGAGACGATAGTAATACGCGTCGTAGGGCATTGCCAAGCGTCGTGCCGTAACCCGCGGGCAATGGTGTCACGACAAACGTAGCGATAGTACCGCCCGTTGCAGTGGTGCTACCACTCTTTTGGGTCGTGATTTTTGGAAGCCCGATTTCTTCTTGAAGATAGTGCATAGAGTGGAAGTAAAGGTTAGGTGAACTGACGTTATTATTTAGAGTAAAAGCCGATAACAGCCTGTATGTCGACCGACTGTTCTAGCTCATTGTTTTCTGGAAGCCTCACGACTTCTACGGCTTTCTTGGCCGGATCAACCTTGATCCAAGCCGGAATCAGCTTCTTACCTTTGCCGACCTCGCTAAAGAGGGGAGAAGTCATACTTTTTTCCCTAACTGCCATGTGGTCGCCCGGCTTGACCTGTATGGAAGGTATATTTACCCGTCTGCCATTTAGCTTCAAGTGGCCGTGTGAGACCAGCTGGCGAGCGCCCATGCGCGTACGTGCCAAGCCGGCGCGGAACGCCACATTATCCAGACGGCTCTCCAAAAGACGCAAAAACGCGGTGCCCGTCTCGTCCTTCTTACGGGAAGCTTCTGCGAAGTAGTTACCGCAAACGCGCTCGGTAATCCCGTAAATGATACGTATCTTCTGCTTCTCCACGAGCTGTTTGCCGAACTCGGACTTCTTACTAAACCTGGCTTTGCCATGCACCCCAGGTGGAAAGTTCCTCTTGGCTAATGCTTTATCGTACTTCGGAGAATCAAATAGATTCATACCGAATTTTCTACAAAGACGTGCTTTTGGACCTGTAATACGTGACATAAGAATAATGTTATACGCGGCGGCGCTTGCGTGGACGACAACCATTGTGAGCAATAGGGGTCATATCAGTAATAGACTCGATCTCTATGCCGGACTGCGCGATCGCGCGCATGGCAGGGTCGCGGCCGTTACCAGGACCTTTGACATACACATGTGCACGCTCCATGCCAAAAGTTCTGGCTTTCTCCATGGCATTTTCCGTGGCTACCTGCGCGGCATATGGAGTCGATTTGCGAGTACCTTTGAAGCCGGAAGCGCCGGAAGTGGACCAGCATAGAGTGTTGCCATCTTCATCGGCGATCGTAATAACTGTATTGTTGTACGTAGCCTGCACGAAGATTTTGCCGTTTGATACAGTTTTCTTCTTTTTACTACGCTTTTTTACCTCCTTGGTATCAGTAGTCGCATCTACTGATGCAACGCTCTGAGCCTCTGGAGCTGATGTTTTAACGGCCTTTTTTGTATTCTTTTCCTCAGGCATTATTACTTGGTTACTTGTTTCTTATTTGCGACCGTCATCTTCTTGCCCTTTCTAGTGCGGGCGTTCTTACGCGTACGCTGGCCACGCACAGGAAGGCGCTTGCGATGACGCGTGCCGCGATAGCAGTTAATTTCCTGTAAGCGCTTGATGTCGAGTTGCACTTTTCTTCGAAGATCGCCCTCGGTGGGAAACTTTGCCACATAGTCGCGCAACTTATTAACATCGGACTCGCTAAGGTCGTCCGAGTGAACATCAAAGCCAATTCCGAGGTCTGTCAGAATTTTCCTGCTCAAACTGCGGCCTATTCCAGTGATCTCGGTAAGCCCTATCTCGATACGTTTTTTCGGTGGTAAGTTGACTCCTGCGATACGTGGCATTGTAGTAAGGAAAATTAGATATATGCGCTTATCCCTGACGCTGTTTGTGTTTCGCGATCTTGCAGATTACGCGAACGACTCGATTCCTGCGGATAACTTTGCAGTGATTACAAATTGGTTTTACTGATGATCGTACTTTCATTTGTAACGGAATGTTATGCGGCCCTTGGTCAGATCGTTGGCATCAAGCTCCACCGCTACGCGATCACCGGGAAGGATACGTATATAATTGATGCGCATTTTACCTGAGAGATGAGCCAGTACGGTAAATGTTTCCGTGGATTCAGGTACTGTTACCTTTACCCGGAACATCGCCGCCGGCAGACATTCTTCGATAACTCCATCCGCCGACATTTTATTGCCTTTTGTCATAGAAGGTTGTAAAACAAACCTTTTTCTCGATGAAAAGCTGCCTAATCCTACACAAAGAGTTGCAATTTATCTAGTTATTTTATAAAAATCCATTGCGGACATAAAAATACATTTTAGAATCATACTTTTGTAAGTATCTCGTAACCTGTTTCAGTGATTAAAATCGTGTGCTCAAATTGGCAGGCCAAAGAGCCGTCCCTAGTCACAGCCGTCCAGTCATCGCTCTTTGTTATACAAAAACGCTCTCCCATGGCGCATATTGGCTCAATACAGATGGTCATTCCTGGAATCAGGGCATAACCCTGACCCTTTTTGCCAATATTCAGTATTTCAGGGCTTTCATGAAGATTCCTACCTATGCCATGGCCTATGAAGTCGCGTACAATTGAATAACCGCCACCTTCGACCTCTGACTGCACGGCAAAACCTATATCGCCAGTTTTTGCTCCAGGACGTACCTGATCTATACCTTTATACATGGCCCGTTCTATCGTTTTCATAAAACGCTCGGCTTTTTGGTCACCCTTGCCCCCTACGATTACCGCCACCGCATGGTCTGTGTGATATCCACGATGTATCACCCCGCAGTCTATTTTTAACAAGTCGCCGTTTTCCAGAACACGCTTACCTGGAATAGCGTGTACGATTTCATCATTAATAGACGTGCACACGACCCCTGGAAAACCTTTGTATCCTTTGAAAGATGGCATTACATTGTTCTGAGCCATGAGAACTTCCGCTCGTAGGTTGATGTCCATCGTTGTCATACCGGCGGTCACCTCTGTGATCAAAGCTTGCACGATCTTGGCCAGGATGGCACCGCCCTCACGCATGGCCTGAATAGCCGTCTGGTTTTTTATATCAAACATGTATATCGGCGTTTTGAATTGTGACTAAAAGTTCTTTTGTCACGACATCTATAGGCTGGTCACCGTTTACACGTAGCAAAACCCCATGCTCTTCATAGGCGGCCAGCACTGGAAGAGTTTCATTTTCAAATACCTCTAATCTTGTTCTTATGCTCTCGGCGTTGTCGTCCTTGCGCGTGACGAGCTGGCCGCCGCACTCGCAAGTAGAGCCGGTATACATTGCCGAATATATCTTCTTACACACAGTACACATCCGTCGTGTCAGTAGCCGTTCCTCCGCTTTCGCACGTGAGAGATCCAGCACGATGCATCGGAACTCGCGGCCGAACTTTGCCATTACATCATCAAAACTCGCCGCCTGCTCGCGCTGACGCGGTATGCCATCAAAAAGCACGGATGTATTTTTGTCACTTCCGGTACTGTTTAGTTTACTTAAAAAACTCTCGATTATCTCCATTACGACTTCGTTTGGAACCAGGTGGCCGGCGTCTATTATTGAACGCACTTTTTCACCGAGGGGGGATGTCTCCTGTGCCAGCGCTCTCAGCTGTGCACCTGTTTCGAAGTACGCCATGTCAAAACGCTCCACTAAAACACGCGCTTGAGTGCCTTTTCCGGAGCCTTGTATGCCAAAAAGAACCAGGTCCATGGTGAAACGAAAGTTAACTTAACTTCTCGTAATCGTGCATTAGCATCTGCGCATTGACCTGACGGATAAGGTCCAAAATAACACCAACCACGATGATCATACTGGCACCGCTGATTAAGCTAAAAAATCCGCCGCTAGAAGGCAGATACGCCCCGATAATAATCGGCAACAAGGCTATGATAGCAAGAAATGTACCGCCAAAAAGATTCAATCTGTTAGAAACGGTTCCAATATACTCCGCAGTCTGAGAGCCCGGGCGAATGCCAGGAATATAGCCGCCGCGTTTTTGGATATTTTCCGCAACGTTTACCGGATTGAAGGTGATGCTGACGTAAAAGTATGTAAATGCGATGATAAACAGAAAGTATAAAATAAGATACAATGCGCTGTTCGGCTGAAAAGTAGTATTTAATACGCCGCCTATATTACGTAGTCGCTCGCTCGCACTATTGCTCAAAAACTGACCAACTATGCCCGGAAAGCTCACTAGAGAAACAGCAAATATTATTGGAATCATTCCGGCCTGCACAAGGCGGATAGGTATAAATGAATTAGCTCCCTTACCCTGAAATTGGTGACCGGCGTATGTAATCGGTATGCGTCTCTGTCCTTCATTTACCAAGACGATAATAATAAGCAGGATGATAAAGAAAAGTACTGATGCAGTGAGAGGTATGGCCTTCTTGATGTCCTGTGAAGCCAGGAAAAGGCTCTGGCCAAAAAGTTGAGGAATATTTGCGATAATGCCGGCAAAGATGATCATGGAGACGCCATTACCGATACCGCGCTCAGATATCATCTCGCCGAGCCACATGAGTAACACTGTGCCTGCTGTGATGGTGAGCATGGCAGGAAAAAGAACCATAGGGTTGGTAATGTCATCAATAATAGGCACCTGCGCAAAAGAGTTTAAAAGCAGGATCATGCCGTATGACTGCAGTAGGGCCAATGGAAGAGTAAGCCAGCGTGTATATTTATTCAAAGTTTTGCGTCCCTGCTCGCCCTCTTTTGAAAGATTCTCCCACTTTGGGATTATGACAGCGAGTAGCTGTACGATGATTGACGCATTAATGTAAGGGGAAACTCCCATTAGTATGATCGAGAAGTTCTCGGCACTGCCACCGGTGAGAGCGGAAAATATTCCGAGGACACTGTTTCGTGCAAAAATGCTTTTTACGCTATCTAGATTTACTCCTGGGAGCGTAATCTGTGTAGCAAGACGGAATAATAGAAGAATGCCAACCGTAAAAAGTATCTTATTGCGCAGATCGCGTGAATGCCAGAGCTGATGTAGGTATCGAAACATAGAAAATCAAAAGTTAAGCTTCGGCAACTACCACATGCTTATTTTTTCGCCTTTTTTCCGGGACGGTGACTGTACCGCCGGCCTTTTCGATTTTTTCTCTGGCTGAAGCGGAGATAGAATCTGCGACAACATTGAGTTTCTTTGAAATCTCTCCATGCCCAAGTATCTTGAGTGGCGCGTTCTTTTTTGAAACCAGATTCCTGCCGTGGAGCATGAGTGTATCTATCGTGGTGCCGTCATCAAATGTATTTAGCGTCTCGACGTTAACAACCTGGTATGTGATGTGTACCTGGCTGGTAAAGCCTTTTGCTTTTGGCAATTTGCGGATGAGGGGAGTCTGGCCTCCTTCAAATCCGGGACGCTTGCGTCCACCACTGCGGGCCAAAAAACCTTTTGAGCCACGGCCGGAAAACGTGCCTGTGCCTGCGCCGTTACCGCGTCCTATGCGCCAACTTTTTGATCGGCTGCCCTTATTTGCCTTTATGGTATGAAGCTTAATAGTCATGATTTTTTATGTGGTCTTAATTTCTTTAAAATTTCAATTGTGGCATACGCATTAGTAAGGCGATTGCGGCAGCCTATCATCTTGGAAAGAATGTTCGTGACGCCTGCCAGTTCCAGCACCTTACGCACCGAGCCACCGGCCTTGAGACCTGTACCTGCCGCGGCAGGGATGAGAATAATCTCTGCGCGCTTAAACTTGTGCCTAACCTCATGGGGAATCGTATCATTTTCAAGTATGCATACAAAGAAGTTCTTTTTTGCCTGGGTGATGGCTTTTTGTATTGCGGCTGAGACCTCTACTGATTTTCCTGTACCGACGCCAATCTTACCCTTCTTATTTCCAACAGCAACAGTAGCACGGAACCGCATACGGCGGCCGCCTTTTACCACGCGTGTAACACGAGAGATCTGTATAACTTCTTCAGTAAACTCTGATGGTTCCTTACGATCGCCTCGTCTTCCTCCTTGTCCACCACGTCCACCACCGGGTCCACCGCGACCCTGCGGGCCACCACGTCCACCACCGGGTCCACCGCGACCAAAATTTTGACCCTGTCCGCCATACCCGCCACGTCCTTGTCCGCCTTGGCGATTACCAAGCGGCGCAGAAGAAGTTGGCTTTACGGCAGGTGCTGTAACGTTTTGAACCGGAGGCGGAGTAATGGCTTCCTGTGGTTTTTCCTGTTCTGACATGAATGTTAAAAAGTTATTAAAATTTAGAACTTCAATCCTGCTTCGCGCGCACCATCGGCAACAGCTTTTACGCGTCCATGGTACTTGTGACCCGAGCGGTCAAAAACGCAGGCAGAAATATTTTTTTCAATAGCCGCTTTGCCAATTGCTGACCCGAGTAATTTCGCTTTTTCAGTCTTGGTACCTTGCTTTACCTTTCCGGCCGCTACGGTAGAGTCAGACATACCAACCAATACCATTCCCTTGGTATCATCTACGAGCTGTGCGTAGTTATGCTTGCTACTCCGTGAGACGACTAGCCGAGGACGCTCAGCTGTACCGGATACTTTTGCACGGATTCTGCGATGACGTGCCGCGCGAAGTTCTGATTTTGTGGATGTTTTCATAGGAGAGTTAATTCCAGGAGAAATAAATATTATTACTTAGCCGAAGCTGCAGCCTTACCGGCCTTGCGAACAATATGCTCGCCCTGATACTTGATACCCTTGCCCTTATACGGCTCAGGTGGACGGAGCCCACGCACATTTGCGGAGAATTGTCCGACCAGTTGCTTATCGATGCCTTTGATATAAAAGAGACCTTTATTGTCTTTGTCGGTCTCCATTGTAATTCCATCAGGAATTATCATATCAACAGGGTGCGAAAATCCAAGTGAGAGATTTAATTTCTTGCCCTGAATATTGGCTCTGTAACCGACTCCAACGATTTCGAGTCGTTTTTCAAATCCGTGAGTAACACCGATAACCAAGTTGGCAATGAGGTTTCGGGTAAGTCCATGGAGGCTCTTGCTGAGTTTTTCATCATTGCTTCTCTCGACAGTGACTATGTTGTCAGTGAGTTTCGCTGATATCGCAGGATGAATAGTGAGTTTAAGCTCACCCTTTGGTCCCTTTACCGTTACAGCTTGACCGGATATCGTTGCTGTAACGCCGGATGGAATTTCGATTGGTTTTATTCCGATTCGAGACATATGGAGTTTAAATTAGAATATTTCACAGAGGTACTCGCCACCGATCTTACGTTTACGCATATCATAGTCAGTCAGGATGCCTTGTGAGCTCGAGTATATGCCGCAACCAAGGCCTTTTCGAACTGAACGAATGTCTGGTGCGGCCACATATCTCCTCTGGCCGGGCTTACTCATACGCTTGAGCTCTAGGGGTGGATTCTCACCGGTCAGATCGATACACAGATATCGATGGACGCCCTCTTCTTCAACCGACACGCCGCCTATATACTTATTCTTAACGAGTATATCGCAGATGGCCTTTTTAATATTGGAGTACGGAAGGCGTATTGCATCCTTTTGAGCGGCAAGCGCATTTCGAATTTGTGTAAGTAGGTCTGATATTGGATCGGTGTGCATGTAGGGGAGCAGGGATTAGGGTGTAGGAGATAGGTAGTAGGGGATCGGATGTTTTACCAGCTGGATTTTCTGATTCCCATGATCAGGCCCTGATTGGCCAGTTCACGGAAGCATATTCTGCAGAGTTCGAATTTTCTCATATATCCTTTTACGCGTCCGCATCTCTTGCATCGGTTATATACCTTGGAGCTAAATAAACGTTTTTTTACATCATTGCCTTTCGCCACTGCGGCGAAGTGATCTTTTTTGAAGCGTTCAGCTTTTAGTTTGAGTGCTAGACGTGCCATTTAAGTATGGAGTAGAGAATAGGGAGTAAGAAAAGGTTTAGTCTTTTTTGAACGGAAAGTGCATCGCGGTTAACATAGCACGTGCACTCTGATCATCTTTTGCTGTCGTAACTATTGTCACCTGCAGACCATGGATCTTATTAATGTCTTCCGAACTGATCTCTGGAAACACTGTGTGCTCCTTGATGCCGAGTGAATAATTGCCGCGGCCGTCAAAGGCTTTTGGTGACAGCCCTCGGAAATCACGAATACGAGGCAATACGACATGGATCAGTTTTTCTAGAAACTGGTACATGCGGTCGCCTCGTAGCGTTACAGACACACCGGTAGGCATGCCGATCTTCAGCTTGAAGTTCGAGATAGCTATGCGCGACTTTGCCACCACAGGCTTCTGTCCTGTAATCGTCGCTACATTGCGCACCACATCTTCGTAGTCCTTACCGGCTGTTATGTAGGTGCCGATACCTACATTCACCTTTACGGCGATAGGACGTGGAACCATGAAGCTGGACTTATTCTCCAGTCCAAGCGATTTACGCAATGACGGGAGTGTTTCCGTGAAAAACTTCTGCTTTGGTGTAATTGTTTTACTCATAGATAATTATTTTTTAGCTTTTTTTGATTCTTTCTTCTTTTCAAATTTCTTATCAAGGCCCTGACTGCATTTTTTGCATACACGTTGTTTCTTGGCATTCTCAAGTCTCAGAAATCCTACGCGTGTCGTTTTTTTGCAGTTCGGACATATAACCATGACGTTTGACGCGTTAAACGGAGCTTCAAACTGTATTCTCTGTCCCGGACGGTCAGCCTGCTTCTTAATGTGTTTGGTGCGGATATTGATCTTTTCGACTACGACAGCGTTACGTTTTTCATTCACGTGCCGCACCTCGCCAGTCTTGCCGCGATACTTTCCTGCTACCACCAGTATGTTGTCTCCAATGCGTACTTTCATAGAACATCAGGTGCTAATGAAATAATTTTTTGAAAGCCTTTTTCACGTAGCTCTCGTGCAACCGGTCCAAATACACGTGTTCCTTTTGGCTCATTATCTTTACCGACGATCACAACTGCATTCTCATCGAAGCGTATATAGCTGCCATCCTTGCGATGAATGATATTACGCGTGCGTACGATCACGGCGCGTTCAACACTCTTTTTCTTTACAAGTCCGCGCGGTGCCGCCTCTTTGACAGAGACGACGATCACATCACCAACGTGCGCGTAGCGATTCTTGGAGGCTCCCAGTACTTTGATACATGCGACGTCTTTTGCCCCTGAGTTGTCGGCTACTTTTAGCCAAGATCTTAGTTGAATCATTGTGTAGGGATAGCTTAGTACATTACTTGCTGACCGGAGCCACTACAGTCCAGCGCTTGAGGCGGGAGAGGGGGCGGGTTTCATAGATTACCACTTCATCACCATCTTTGTAACTGCCATCCGGGTCGTGTGCGTAATATTTTTTGGATACGCGATAGCGTTTATGATACTTCGGATGAGTTTTATAGATGTGCACGGTTACGACTAGAGTCTTGTTCATCTTGCTGCTTGTGACTACTCCTGTTACAGAACGCATGGTATTATTGAGAGTAAAAAATTATATTGATGATTTAATAGCCGATTTAACAGTCTCGAGGCGCGCGACGTATTTTTTCAGCGCTCGCAGTTTGTGTATTGCATTTGACTGATTCGTACCGATGTCCAGCCTGAGCTTATAGTGCTCGTGATGGGCCAAGGCCAGCTCAGCGGTAAGGTCTTTCAAGGAAAGATTGCGTAGTTCTGAAAGTTCTTTGAAGGTCATAGTCGCAGTTTTTTAATGAAACGTGTTTTTACAGATAATTTGGATCCGGCAAGTCTTAGGGATTCACGTGCTATTTTTTCATCTACACCATCCATCTCAAACAGCATTGTGCCCGGTTTTACCGCAGAGACATAAAGTTCTACGCTACCTTTTCCGCTTCCCATAGGTACTTCATTTGCTTTCTTTGTAATGGCGATGTGAGGGAATATTCGGATCCATATCTTACCGCCACGCTTGAGTGCGTGAGCAATGGTCTTACGCGCCGCCTCTATCTCGCGTGCTGAGAGCTGGCCGTGTTCAAGTGACTTGATACCGTACGATCCAAAGGCGATCGTGAAGCAACGCGTGGCGACGCCGTGGCGAGCTCCACGGAACCTGTGCATTTTGCGATATTTAGTCTTCTGAGGTGCAAGCATGGAGTTGAATGATCAATAAGGTTAACTTTGAGTGCGAACTTCTTCTTTTTTCTTGTAAACATCACCACGGTATATCCAGACTTTTACCCCTATGGTGCCGAATGTAGTAGCCGCAGGGTAGCACGCGTAGTCAATGTCTGCACGGAACGTGTGCAGTGGAATCTTGCCGGAGGCGAAGAACTCGGAGCGGGCGATGTCGACGCCGTTTAGGCGACCAGCACAGCCGATCTTGATACCCTTGGCACCGGCCTCGATCGAGCGCTCTACTATCATCTTGCATACGCGGCCATATGGAATACGTTTCTCGATCTGCTTCGCAACCATCTCGCCGACGAGATAGGCATCAAGATATGGTTTCTTAATTTCTTTTACATTGACTTGGAACTTCTCTTTGAATTTTTGCTCGAGAGAGTTCTTTAGGCCTTCGATCAGTGCACCCTGGCCTCCGATTACCACGCCTGGACGGGAGGTGTGAATATTTAAGATTACTTGATTTGAAGTGCGATGAATCTCTAGACGTGACACACCGCCGTCCACTAATTTTTTCATGAGCATCGTGCGAATCTCCAGATCCTGGTGTAGTAGTTTGGCGAACTTATGTTTATCGGCATACCACTTGGAGTCCCAGCTCCTGATGATACCGATGCGCATGCCGATTGGATTTACTTTTTGTCCCATGGAATAAGGTTGTGCTGAAAGCGGTTATTTTTTTGAAGTTTTTTTCTTATCGGAGTGTGTTTCTGAATCAGACGTAGTGTTCAAAGCTAGCTCTACGGTAATATGACTGGCGTGTTTTTTGAAAGGATGAGCACGTCCGCGTGATACAGGACGAAAGCGGTGCAGTGGAGTACCATCGGTTACGAATATACTCTGTATCATGAGGATGGTCGTAGTATGACACTTCAGGTTTTTGGC
>JBBTWW010000112.1:11098-21202 GCA_038062595.1 Patescibacteria group bacterium
GCTTACTGCGCTCTTGTTTGAAGTTGTGCACAGCGTTGGACATCGCAGAGTGTATGACGTCATAGAGTGGGCGCGCGGACTTCTTAGGAAGTACCTTGAGGAACTTTAGCGCGTCATCCACCTGCTTGAGGCGAACCATGTCAGCGACAAGGTTAACTTTTTTTGGCGTAATCCTGATTGATCGAAGATATGCTTTCATAGAGTGGAAAAGAAGAAAAATTAATCACTTGTACCGGTTGCGCCTTCTTTGGCGAGCTTACCACCGTGGCCTTTGAATTTACGAGTAGGGGAGAATTCACCCAGACGGTGGCCGATCATATTCTCAGACACGAAGACCGGAATGAACTGTTTGCCATTGTGAACTGCGAATGTGTGACTGACGAACTCCGGAGGTATCTGACAGGCTCTCGACCATGTCTTTATAATCTTATGGTCGTGATTGGCCAGAACTTTCTTTAGAAGTCTTTGGTCTATGAGCGGTCCTTTTTTGAGAGAGCGTGCCATTGAGATATGGGTTATTCTTCAGTTTTAATAAGTTGCTTGCCTTTGCGTGTTTTTACTATCCATCGGCTGGTAGGATTCTTGCGGCGGCGTGTTTTGTAGCCGAGTGCCGGCATACCCCATGGAGTCTTTGGATGTTTGAGACCGATTGGAGTGGAGCCTTCACCACCACCGTGAGGGTGGTCTACCGGGTTCTTCGCTTTACCGAGAACTTTTGGTCTGTGGCCTAGCCAACGAGAGCGGCCGGCTTTGCCGAGCTTGACATTGAAGTGATCCGGATTACTTACGACGCCGATGGATGCGAAGCACTCTTTGTGTACGAAGCGGACTTCTTTGGAAGGAAGTTGAACCTGTGCGTATGGTCCTTCCATAGAGATCAGCTTTGCACTGGATCCTGCCGAGCGAACTATCTGGCCGCCGCGCTCGAGTATGAGCTCGAGGTTATGGATGTCAAATCCAACAGGAATATTCTTTAACATCATGCGGTTACCCGGCTTGGCCTTGGCCTTATCCTTTGTTAGCACAGTGGTACCTACGGTAACGCCATTTGGGCAGATATGATATCTCTTCTCACCGTCTGCGTAGTGTACCAGCATAACGAAGCATGTTCTATTTGGATCGTACTCAACCGCAGTCACCAGCCCCGGGATATCTTTCTTGTCAGTCTGACGGAAGTCTACCAGACGGTAACGCTTGCGATGGCCGCCGCCACGCTGGAAGGCGGTGATGCAACCCATGTTGTTGCGGCCACCTTTGGCACGAACTGCAACTGTAAGGCTTTTTTCAGGCGACCTCCTCGTGACCTCCTCGTATGTGAGAGAGCTCATGTGGCGGCGACCGGGAGTCGTTGGTTTATAAAGCTTGATTGGCATAATTATTTAACTTTGAATACGTCTACTGTTTTTTTACCTTTAGTGGTGATGATCGCCTTGCGCATGGAGGCGCGCTTGCGGATGGGCCTGCCTCGCCCTGCAAGCCGTGTTTTACCGATCTGATTTACTACATTTACCTTCACGGCTACTACGCCGTAGATTTGCTTGAATGCTCTTTTTACATCCACCTTTGTAGCACCCTTCGCGATGGCAAATGTGTACTTGCCTCCCTTTTCACGAGAAGTGTTTTTTTCGGAGACCAGTGGATAGAGTAGTGGATTTTCCATTATTATTATTTCTTAAGAAAAATTTCTGAAACCTTTGAGATAGCATCGCCAAGAAAAATGACGTGCTCATACTTGAGCAGATCATGTGGATTCAAATAGCCGACCAGAATAGTCTTAACCGTTGGAATGTTACGAGCTGACTTCTCCACTACCTCATTCTTACTAGGTAGCACCATGAGTACATCTTTCTTCGTTGGAAGCTTCGATAAAACGCCTGCGAATGTCTTCGTCTTTGGCTTTGCGGAGGTAAAGCTCTCAAGTCCAAAGATATTATTCTCATGTGCTTTTACGGAAAGACAGGAAAAAAGGGCGATGCGTCGCTCCTTCTTATTCATAGTTACGGTAAAGTTCTTGGTATTACGTGGACCAAAAGCAACACCACCACCTCTCATGTGAGGATTGCGTGTGGAACCCTGGCGTGCGCGGCCTGTACCCTTTTGAGCATATGGCTTGCGTCCGCCACCGCGTACCTCGCCCTTTTCCAGAGTATGTGCGGCTGATGCCTGTCGGCGATTACCATGCTGCATTAGAAGCAAACGATGAATCAAACCCTGGTCGGGCTTGCGTCCAAAAATCTCGGATGGCACCGATACATCGCGAACTTTGCTACCTTCTTCGTTATACATAGGAATAACCAAATCGCCGACCGCGGCCTTGGCCGGCTTAGCAACGCGCGCAGTTTTTGCTGGCTTTGGCGCCTTTGCGGTTTTCTTGTCTGCCTTTGATGAAGTTTTTTCAGTTGGCATTATGTGCGAATGATGATGATGCTGTTATTTGGTCCCGGAACCGGGCCTTTTAATGCTATAAGATTTTTCTCAATATCTATTTTGACAATCGGTACGTCACGGAGTGTGATATTTTCTCCACCCATGCGGGCGGCCATCTTCATACCCTTGTGCACACGACCAGGCTTGGCGCGGCAACCGATGGAACCAGGCTCTCTGTTGAAGTGAGATCCGTGTGATCTTCCACCTCCACGGAAATGATAAAGCTTCACGACACCTTGGAACCCCTTACCCTTTGATACGCCCGTTACCTTTACTGACTCCACGTCTTTAAACTTCTCCAATGTAATCTGATCTCCGACCTGATAGGTCTCGCCTTCAGCGCATCGGAACTCCTTCAGATGGTAGAATTTACGAGTCTTCTTCGGTTTCTTCAATTGCTTAAAGCCTAGGACTACCGCCGGATATCCACCTTTCTCATTGGTCCTTACGCGTACCACCGTATTCGGCTGGCACTCTATAAGAGTAAGAGGGATCACACGACCGTCATCTTGGAAGATACGGGTCATACCTATTTTTCTGCCTAGAATTCCTGGCATATAAGATGGAGGTTAGCCCCGCAAGGCGGGGTGAAGCGGTTGGTCTTACACTATTGGTTCCCTTATTAAGGGGGCCGTCGCTTCGGAACTAACGTATCAGATTGAAAACCTGATTTTTCCTGAGGTGAGCCTACGTAAATTACAGATCAAAAAGCTCAAAGTCAACTTGCGCCGCGCTTTGCCCTTGACAATTTATAAGAAGTCGTTATAATGCACTCTTAATTTTATATATATCTCTAAAACATTTTCTTATGTCCGACAAGCCACAACCTCTAAATCTAATGGATGAGCTATCTGATGGTACTCTCCTCACGCTACAAAGAATATTTACTCACTGCAGAGAAGCTGAAATTCTAACTAGCGTAAGTTTATCCGAAGGCGTACAGCCGGATGCTGTTATTGAAAGAGAAATAGAAGTCTTTAAGAGAAGTATTAGAATAGCTGCCCGTGTCGGTAAAGCCGGATGTCAGATTCCCGGGCAGAAGGGTAAAGATATCACAGCGGCCACATACAGGAGTTTAATCCGTGATGTCCGTGAAGTTACGACACCGGTACTTGGTGAAATTAATAATAGACACTGTGGTGTATTACGATTGTATGGTGATGTTATTAATCAAGTATCTCGTGGAGATGCCGCGGCGGCTGTCGTTAATTTCCGCGATATTACTAGACCAAAAAATGACAAGGCTTTGAATACAATACCATTCGAGGGTGACGGAGGGCGCTGGGAGATACTTACGGAAAGACGTTTCTTGCAAATGGAGTGGGAAAAGAAAACAGAATTATTTGCGGCAATTGGCGATAATGCAAAATTGAGTCAGGCCGTAACCGGACTACTAAATGTCTTTGATACTACGTGTACTCGCCTAAATATAAAGGCCGCTTATCACATCATGTGGAAGCACGGTTTGGTTAGTAATCTGCAAGATGCCGTAACAACCTTGACCCCTGAAAAAGTAACAGCTATGACCACGGCTGTTGCCGCTGTCAGTGATACTAATGCCTTAAAAGAAGCTCTACGCGCCGATTTGGCTTAATTGGCTTAATAGGTCGCGAGTTAATGTATAATATACCGGACAACATAATTCTTAATTTTTCAACACCATGGCAGACCAAAAAGCATCTCAACAGCCAGTTACCATAAAGACAGGCGACGACCTGTGTGTGGTAGATAACCAGCTACAAAAGATTCCTCTTGCAGGAGATTTTTACTACCTTTCCGGCTCTACTGATGCCGTTCTTCAGGCTTTTCAAAAAAGTCTCGATGGCCTGATGCCAGAGGAGGTTCTAAATACACGCTACCCAATACCTGGTACATATAAGAATATTATCGTTCCCGAGTTGGTTGCGGTGTTTATCGAGCAAGCGAAAAAAATCATGCCAAATACAGGCGATTCAAAGATTGGTGAGGCCATGACTCATGCCGAGGCCGGCGTGTTTCACATACTCCACCGCATCATACATATACTTCGTGGCTCCAGTGATGGCCAGGCGGCGCTTCGTCTCCTCGCCTCGCTCGCACGTCCGGAGGTTATGAATGAAAAAATAGGGGAGTCTGTAGCAATTAGTGATCTCCCATGGGACGACATCAATGCTACGGTTGGCTCTACCGGCAAGACTCTAGCGATGTTCTTTGACGACAAACCGGAGACTGCACAGCGCAAGACGCGCCTTATGGTTCTCCGTATGCGCGTAAACAGCATGGAATCTGTGGCTTTTGAAGCCGATAATCGCGCTATGGTTACTAGCCTACGTGGGCAGGTGTCTACCGAAAATCAATTTCTGTTCGACGCGTTCGTGAAGACGGTAAGCGAACAGCCATTTCTCCGCGGACTCACAAGTCCACTGGTACGCAATCGCGCGATCTACGCGATTCTCAACCGTCTCGCCCGTGGTGTAAATGAAAAAGAGGAGAAGTATACGAACCAGCAGAACGCTACTCTACAATACCTCGGCCAGACCCTCACCACTCTCAAGACAGAGGAAGACTTCAACAAGTGGTACCAGGGGTTTGTGAAGTAAACCATTTTAACAATGTCAAAAGGTCCAAATGAATTATCGGGGCGTGACCTAGATGAGCTGGAGTCAAAGCACTACACTATTGCTATCCCGAGAGGGCGCGCGTTTATGATGGTTTTTCAACACGGAGTAAAAGATTTAATAGGAAGTAAATTTCCTATTAAGCTGAATGACGGAAAGGTGGTTGCAGATCTGGGTGGTGGCAGGAAGGTAAATTTGAACGGAGGTGATTTTTCCAATGCCAACGACGGTGACACAATCTCTTTTGAGATTGATAAAGATGATATGACGCCACTTGATCTTAATCTGCATCTCAGTGATGCTGGAATAAGTGAAATTGAAAATGTAGGTTTTGAAGTAGAGGATTTGATTGCCAGCTCGCCTTTTACAATAGAAGATGTAAAAGTTGAAATGCCTCTAGACACTGCAGGGATTGGCAATACAAGGATGATAGCGGGGCAAAATGCACCGGCTATATTGATAGCTTCACAGAATAGGTATCTAATCTTGGGAGGTTATGAAGAATACCTTGTTGCCGGAGATAAAGTAACTTTTAAAAAAGCACCCACTATAGACGAAAGCATTGGCGGCGATTTTCGCTGGGTAGGGAAAATGGGGCAAGCTTAAAATTTAGCTTAAAATTAAAGTCAAACCTACTCTTCTTCTGAAGTTTTTTCTTTTTTTGGCAAATCCGGAGAGATCATCTTGATCGAGATGTCGACACCAGCCGGGAGATTGAGATTGGTGAGGGCATCTATGGTGGCAGGTGTGCTCTCGGTGATATCAATCAGACGCTTGTGAGTTCGCATCTCAAACTGATCACGGGCATTCTTGTGAACAAAGGTAGATCTGTTCACAGTAAATTTCTCGAGCTTAGTCGGAAGGGGAATCGGCCCGGCTATGATAGCGCCAGTCTTTGCTGCGGTATCCAATATAAGTCGTGCCGATTCGTCAGCTACTTTGTGATCAAATGCCTTGATCTTGATGCGAATTTTTTGAGCGGAGATCGCCATGATTATTCGTTGATCTTGGTCACTACGCCTGCGCCTACGGTACGTCCACCTTCGCGGATAGCGAAGCGGAGACCTTCATCCATAGCGATTGGTACACCGAGAGTGACATTCATCTTAGTGTTGTCACCTGGCATGACCATCTCTACGCCGGGCTGGAGAATAACTTCACCGGTAACGTCAGTCGTGCGGAAATAAAATTGTGGCTTATAACCCTTGAAGAATGGAGTGTGGCGTCCACCTTCTTCTTTGGTAAGAACATAAACTTCTGCCTCAAACTTTGTATGAGGAGTGATGGTACCCGGCTTGGCCAAAACCTGACCACGCTCGATCTCATCACGCTCAATACCACGGAGGAGAACACCTACGTTATCACCTGCCTGACCCTCATCGAGAAGCTTCTTGAACATCTCAACACCGGTAACGACTACCTTCTTGGTAGGTCGGATACCGACGATCTCTACTTCTTCATTGATCTTTACGATACCTCTCTCGATACGACCTGTGGCAACTGTACCACGACCCTTGATAGAGAAGATGTCCTCGACAGGCATAATAAATGGCTTGTCGATAGGACGCTGTGGAACAGGGATGTACTCATCAACAGCCTTCAAAAGCTCAAGTATTGGACCAGCTGCATCTGAGGTTGGATTCTCCAGAGCCTTTAATGCAGAGCCCTTGATAATAGGAGTGGTGTCTCCAGGGAACTCATATTTTTTCAAAAGATCGCGTACCTCCATCTCGGCCAGCTCGGCAACCTCAGGATCAGCGGCATCCATCTTGTTCAGGAATACAACGATGTAAGGTACACCCACCTGGCGTGCCAAAAGAATGTGCTCACGAGTCTGTGGCATAGGGCCGTCTGCGGCAGATACCACGAGTATAGCGCCATCCATCTGAGCGGCACCTGTAATCATGTTCTTCACATAGTCGGCGTGACCAGGACAGTCGACGTGTGCATAGTGGCGCTTGTCGGTAGCATACTCCTGGTGAGAAGTAGCAATGGTAATACCGCGCTCGCGCTCTTCTGGAGCCTTGTCAATCTGGTCGAAGGCGACGGCATGGTTATAAAGACCGCCAAACTTTGCAGCAGCAACTGCAGTGATCGCAGCCGTGAGGGTGGTCTTACCATGGTCGACGTGACCGATAGTACCAATGTTCACATGCGGAAGTTCACGGTTATATTTTGCCTGATCAGCCATAATTTAAGAGGGATTAGGGATTAGTGGATAGAGAGTAGAACAAATAGAAATTTAGCGAGGTTGATTGTATCTTAAATAAAACGGTATTGGCAAGGTTATTTTTGCTTTACGCCGCGCGCGATTTTAATATCTTCCGCCACGCTGTTCGGTACTTTCTGATAATGACCGAACTCCATTGAGTAGGAGGCGCGTCCCTGTGACATCGAACGAAGATCGGTAGCGTAACCAAACATCTGCGCTAGAGGTACAGTGGCTTTGATAAACTTGGCCATACCGCGATCACCGGTCTCTGATATCTGGCCGCGACGTGAGCTTAGGTTACCCATCACGTCACCGAAGTACTCCTCCGGAGAGACGACCTCTACCTTCATGACAGGTTCGAGTAGAATAGGACTGGCCTTACGTGCTGCATTTTGGAAGCATATGGAGCCGGCGATTTTAAAGGAAAGCTCTGAAGAATCAACGTCGTGGTACGAACCGTCGTACAGCTCTACCTTCACGTCCACGATTGGATAACCGGCTACAACTCCGCGCTGGAGTGCTTCGACAACACCTTTTTGAACAGCTGGAATAAACTCACGCGGTATGCGGCCGCCGACTACAGAGTCTTCGAACTCAAATCCTTTACCGGCTTCGAGAGGGGATACGCGCAGAAGTACGTGGCCAAACTGACCGCGACCACCCGTTTGCTTCGCATACTTCTCTTCCATCTCTATGGTCTGTTCTATGGTCTCTCGATACGCCACTTGAGGCTTACCGACATTTGCCTCCACTTTGAACTCACGACGCATGCGATCAACGATGATATCGAGATGAAGCTCGCCCATACCGGAGATGATAGTCTGTGACGTTTCTTCATCGGTTCGTACTATAAATGTTGGATCTTCTTCGGCAAGCTTTTGCAAAGCCATACCCATTTTTTCCTGATCAGCCTTGGTTTTCGGTTCAATAGCGATTGAAATAACCGGTTCAGGAAAATCAATTGCTTCGAGAATAACCGGCTTGTCCTCGTCGCAGAGAGTGTTCCCGGTAAATGTGCTCTTTAGCCCTATGGCTGCGGCGATGTCGCCGGCGGAGACACTTTTTACCTCTTCGCGGCTATTTGCATGCAGTTTCACGATGCGGCTGACGCGTTCTTTTGCTTCAGCGCTTGAATTGTATATATATGTACCAGCCTCAATGGTGCCTGAGTAGACCCGGAAAAATGCCAGTTTCCCAACAAAAGGATCCGTAGCAATCTTAAAAGCGAGCGCGGCAAATTCTTTATTGTTAGGTCCGCGCGTAATTTCTGCTCCGGTTTTTACATCAAACCCTTTTACGGGTGGAATCTCCAGCGGAGAGGGGAGATAGTCAATAACACCATCCAGTACCAGCTGAACACCAACGTTCTTCAGGGAGCTGCCGCAAAATACTACATAGAGCTTGTTAGCTACTACACCTGCGCGCAGGCCGGCTTTAATCTCTTCGACACTCAACTCTACGCCATCGAGATATTTTTGCATCAGGTCGTCTTTGTACTCGGATGCTTTTTCCACAGCAAGCGCCCGGTACTTCTCGACGTCTTCCTTCATATCATCCGGAATAGGTACCTCTATGATCTCTTCACCGAGCTTGCCGTGAAATTCGTAGGCCTTTCTGGTCAGCAGGTTTACGACGCCGCGATGGGATGATTCGAAGCCGAGAGGGAGTTGTAGCGCAACTGCATTCGGAGACAGACGTGTGTGAATTGAATTCAGACTCATAAAAAAATCACCGCCGGTCTTGTCCATTTTATTAATAAAAGCGATGCGTGGTACCTGATATTTGTCGGCCTGACGCCACACCGTCTCGGACTGTGGCTCTACGCCTTGTGATCCATCGAACACAACGATACCGCCGTCGAGTACGCGGAGACTGCGCTCCACCTCAACGGTAAAATCGACGTGTCCGGGGGTGTCGATAATGTTGATGCGATGATCTTTCCAGTAACACGTGGTGGCAGCAGCAGTAATAGTAATACCGCGCTCTCGCTCCTGTTCCATCCAGTCCATTGTAGCCTCGCCCTCATGTACTTCGCCGATCTTGTGTTTCTTTCCAGTATAAAAAAGAATACGCTCGGTAGTTGTGGTCTTACCAGCATCAATGTGGGCAATAATACCTATATTGCGAAGTTTTTGTAGATCTTCCATAGTTTAGTATTTGGCCAGGTGGGCGAATGCTTTATTGGCTTGTGCCATGCGATGCACGTCATCTTTTTTCTTTACAGCAGGCCCCTGTCCATTTGAAGCCTCTATTAGAGTGGTCGCTAGACGCTTGTACATCGGACTGCCTTTCATACCGCGTGCTGACAGAAGAAGCCAGCGGAAAGAGAGCGAAAGTTGTCTATGCGGCTTGACCTCAACCGGTACCTGATATACGGCTCCACCAACACGACGTGGACGTACCTCCATAGCAGGCTTGGTCTGTTCAATAGCTTTTTCAAAAATAATCTCCGGATCCTTATTGCCTTTTTCGCTAATCTCAATAAGGGTGTCTTTCCAGATACGACGTGCGATGCTCTTCTTGCCCTGATGCATGAGGCAGTTGATAAACTTCTCCTGCATTTCGGTAGAGTTTTCCGGAATATATTTCCTTATTGCTTTTGGCATAAAATTAAAAGTTTCTTAAATTGTTTAATTACTTGGGACGTTTTGCACCATAACATGATCGGCCTTTTCTGCGTGCCTGTACGCCCTGTGTATCCAGAACGCCGCGAACGATATGATATCGGACACCTGGCAGGTCTTTTACGCGGCCGCCGCGCACCATACATATTGAATGCTCCTGTAGATTGTGGCCCTCGCCTGGAATGTACGCTATAACCTCATGTCCATTCGTGAGACGCACACGTGCAACCTTTCGCATGGCTGA
>JBBTWW010000112.1:21212-23092 GCA_038062595.1 Patescibacteria group bacterium
GTTAGGTTTTTTTGGAGTCTTCGTCGTTACCTTCAGACAGACGCCGCGTTTGAACGGGCTGGAGAGCCCTACGGAGATATTTTTCAGCGAGTTCCAGCTGTGCTGCAGGGCTGGCGCTTTGGACTTTTTTACCTTGGCTCTGCGTGGTTTGCGTACGAGTTGATTTATAGTTGGCATGTATTTCTTTTAAGGTTAAGCGCGCTTCAGTCTATCGAATGAAAAGAGCTTCTGCAAGGTTAATTTGCATGCAAAATATCATATTTCTTCTTAAATGTCCTGCCTGCCGGTATCAGCTTGCCTATAATCACGTTTTCTTTCAGGCCAACCAGGTTGTCTATGCGCTTCGTCGTGGCGGCCTCCACCAGTACGCGTATCGTCTCCTGGAAACTCGCGGCAGATAGCCAGCTGTCTGTGTAGAGGGACACACGTGTAAGACCCAGCAGTAGCCGTTCTGCATGAATCGGTTTCTTGCGCGCTTTCTTGAGCTCTCGGTTAGATCTCTCAAAAGTGATGTTATTCACCGTCTCGCCTGGCAGGAACATGCCCTCGCCCGGATCCAGGATGCGTACTTTTGAAAGCATCTGACGAGCTATGATCTCCAGGTGTTTGTCGTTAATAGACTGACCTTGTGAGGCATAGATGCTCTGCACTTCTTTGATGATGTACTTTTTGACGTTGTATAGGTCGGTTAGGCGAAGCAGTTCGCGCAGATTGAAATGTCCGGAAGAAACCGCATCACCGCGTTTTACTCGCTGAGAATTTTTTACTTTCAGAGTTTTTCCAAAAGGCACGTTATATGTTTTTTCCACTGGGCCACTGCTCTTTATCGTAATGACATTGCCTTCGATGTTCTCCACCGTACCGCGATCTTCCGTGCGAATGGTGTTCTTTGAAGTCGTGGATTTGCCAATGACTTGCTTGTCACGGAGTTTTTCACCTTCTTTTACGGCGACCTCAAAATCAGGTGGAAGCACATATATGGTTTCGACTGGACCGTCAGAAGCGATTGAAACGTTGGTCTGATTACCTTGACGGGTGATTTTTACGGTGCCTTCGATTTCAGAAAGTATTGACGGGGACTTCGGTGTGCGTGCTTCAAAGAGCTCTTCGACACGTGTGAGGCCGGCAGTGATATCGCTTTCGTCAGCTACACCACCCATGTGGAACGTGCGCATAGTTAGCTGTGTGCCAGGCTCGCCGATACTCTGTGCGGCGATGATACCTACGGCGGTGCCTATATCCACAAGTTCATTTGTACCAAGGTCGCGACCGTAACACATGCGACATATACCATTTTCTGAAATGCATGTCATAACAGAACGGATAGGAACTCCATCCACGTGTTGCACCTCAATGGTTTTTGCCAGTTCGTTTGTGATTTGGTGTCCTCTCTGAACTATTAACTCGCCGGTTTTCGGATCGGCAATATCGCGTGCGGCTATGCGGCCGGTAATACGATGAGAAACAGTTTCGCTGATCTCGCGGCTCTCCTCGAATGTAATACTGTGGAACTCTTCAGTACCGCAGTCCTCTTCCTTTATAATAATGTCCTGTACGGCATCAACCAGACGGCGCGTGAGATATCCGGCCTCTGCAGTCTTTAACGCGGTGTCGGACTTACCCTTGCGTCCTCCGTGTGTAGCGATGAAGTACTCCAATATATTAAAGCCCTCTTTGAGGTTGGACTTGATCGGCAGTTCAATAGTGCGTCCGGCCGGATTTGCAACCAGACCTTTCATACCGCACAGCTGAGTGATTTGTCCCCAGTTACCGCGGGCGCCTGAGTCGATCATGTAGTGAATATCATTTTCTTCTTTTATGCCGGCTATCATCGCAACCGTGATTTTTGATTTCGCTTCGGTCCACACTTTTATAGTGTG
>JBBTWW010000113.1:0-5147 GCA_038062595.1 Patescibacteria group bacterium
TGTCATTTATTAACTTTTCGGCCCTGGAAGTTGCGGATAGCCTGGAGCTCGACGTCTTAAATAACGACCTTGGAGCCACATCTGGCGCAACTGTAAGTACCATAGAGGCTACAAAAGTCGGCGATAAAACGCCGCCAAGTGCGCCTACCAGCTTTGCTCTAGCTCTAAATGCAGCGGGTAAGGTAGTTGTTACATGGATAGACCCAACAGATAGTGATCTAAGCGACGTGATGGTATTGCGTGGTAAGAATGGCATTCCGGTCAGCGGCACGCCATATGCTTCAGTCCCAAAGGGCACACAGACATTTACAGATACCGATGTGATGGCAGGTGATGTCGTCAAATACATCTTGCGCGGCAAGGACACTGCTAATAATGAGAGCGACAATACCGCTGAGATTTCGATTACAGTCACCGCCCCTGTTGCAGTAGTAGTAGAAACTCCAGTGGTGGAAGAAGATGTTCCTGTAGCTGAAGAGGAAGCTCCTGCCGAAGAGGAAGCAGTTGTTGACGAAGAGGGCGATGCGGTAGTTGACGAAGAAGAAGTTGTTGCCGAAGAGGAAGAAGAGGAGCCTGCCGACGAGCTTGTTACGGATTTGTTTAGTGATCTTTCGGAAACACACTTTGCCGTTGAGGCTGTACAGCGCTTCTATGACGCTGGTGTTGTAGAGGGGTATTCTGATGGTACGATAGGGGTAGGCCGCACTGCGAATCGTGCAGAGGCGTTTGCCATGATTTTTAGGGCCGCCGAGGTTGAGATGCCTGCAAGTTGTTCCAGTAAGCCGTATCCGGATGTAGAGATCAATCGTTGGTTCTGCCCGGTAGCACAGGCGGCCAAGGCTATGGGTCTAGCTGGTAAGGGTGGTAACTTTGCCGCCGGAGACAGCATCACAAGGGCGGAGGTATTGGTTCTCCTTGCAAACGTACTTGAAGTCGATGTAGATACATATGTCGCTACGAGTACTCACTCATTCTCTGACGTGGCGAGTACTAGCTGGCAGTATAAGTATGTGATATGGGCTGCGGACCAAAAATTTGTATCAGGTTTCAGTGATGGCACCTTCAAGGCTGGAAAGGCCGCGAATAGGGGAGAGATACTCACTATCCTCGACAACGCCCTGTAAGCAAGGTTTCCCGAAATTGTATTTAAAAAAAGCGCTTTGACCCATTGGTTGGAGCGCTTTTTTAGTTGCTGGTCTATTGAAACGAGCTGACGGCAGATGATCTACCTGGTTATCGTAAAGGTTTGAAACCCGGGCCTGGGAGTGCCGAGCCGATCTACGTAACAATCTGGGCCAACGCCGGGTGGGAGTTGTGGGCAAGAGCCGTCCCCTATAACTCTGCCTTCTACGCGTACACGGGCGGCAAGACTTGCTCCTGGACCGGTATACATTTCCAGCCTGGAGAATCCATTCATATCTACCGGCATTGTTGCTGAGCTTACAGATCCTGCTCCGGCAATGATCTGTACGAACTCCATCCCTGTACAATCGTGTCTGCTGGCTCCGGCTGGCGTTACGGACGTGCCCAGTCCCTGACAGAGTACATTTGCGACGGCGTGTTCGTTGTCAAGATCGATATATCCATCGCAGTTATCATCCACAAGGTTACCAAGTGTTTCCCTGGTGTTAATCTCTCCACCCCCACATGTGCCATCTTCTTGGCATATTGCGTTGATTCGGCATGCTTCTGTGCTTTCGCAGGCTTCGCCAACAGTTATCTCAGCCTCGCAGGTATTAGCACCTTCATCGCATACGCCCACGTGACACTCACTGCCGCTTCCTGAGCAGTCACGTTCATCTACAGCACAGCCTATCGCTGGCTCACAGCGCTCGTTGATCGTGCAAAATAGCACATCAGTACAGTTTACGGCTTCGCCATCGGTGCACGCACCATCTCGGCAAGCGGTATTTGTGGTACAGAGATTACCGTCCTCACAATCGGCGTCTTCATTTGCGGCTATCGCCACACAGCGGCCGGCTAGTCCCTCGTTACAGGTGCCTTCCAGGCAGTCGGAGCTGAGGTGAGAGCAGTCTTTTGGTGCGCCTCCGGCACAATCACCGTCCGGCTGGCAAACGGTGTTTAAAACGCAACTGCGGCCGTCCTCGCATGGAGTTCCAATTAGCGGCAGGGGATTTGACTCGCACTCGCCGCTCTCGGGGTCGCACTCGCCGGTAAAACACTGGCCATCAAAGTCCGAGCAGTCGATTGCAGTGTTTTCGCATGCGCCGATGCCGCCATTTGCGGATGGATTACAGCGGTCGGTAGTACAGTTGTCATCATCGATACAGACCGGTTCGCGGTCGGACGGAATGCATCCGGTCTCGGCGTCGGCGCTCTCGTGGCCCGGCCGGCAGCGCTGATTGTCACCATCGCAAAAGTTTATGCCGGGCTGAGCTCTGCAAAAGTCATTGTCCGCCACATTGCGGCAGACTCCGGCGGTATCGTCACAAAAATCCGTCGTGCATGAAGCATTGTCGTCGCATTCGTTATCCTCGTTACAGCGTGCTACGCACGTGCCATCCTCGCACTCTCCGTTTCTCCCTGCTGGTGTCGTACACTCGTTACCTTCCTGTGCCGCATCGGGCGGATTTTGACAGCCCTCTGTGGTGTCGCAAACATCCTCTGTGCATGGGTTGCGATCGCCGCACGCTTCATTATCAGCCGTGTGCATTACGCGGTCATTTTCCTCATCACACAGATCGATCGTACACGCGACATTATCATTTACCACTGGCGGATTTGCCGACTCCACACACTCGCCCTCGCCGGTACAGCGTTCACTGCCGTCACAAAAGAGGCTATCGCTACAGTCGGAGTTTTCATCGCAAGAGGGGATGAGATGGCCACCATCGGGAGTTTCGGTACCACCATCTCCGCCGTCGCCAGCACTACCGCCGTCAAGATGGCTTTGTTCGCCGCTATCAGCATCACCGCCGTCTGCTACGATCGTATCTTCAGGATTTCTTACAGGAACTCTAACCACACCGCTTGGATTCGTGACTCCATCGATGCCTTCTGCATGAAGAATGTCGGGGGATTCATGGCCACTGATAACTCCAGATCGAGGACTACCGGCATTGTCATCAATATAATCTCCGGCTTGATATCTTCCGGCACTAATATCTCCGCATCCCGAAATAACAGCGAGAGCGGCCAGGCCGGCAGATACGCGCGGAATACTTTCCGCGCGTGTATCACGTCTAGGCGCAGCATCAGCACCTCTTACATTGGAGTCTAAATTTCTCATATCTACTAAATAGTGCAAAGTAGGAGCTGATTATATACCTCTAAAATTCGAGGTGTCAACCACTGAAAGGCTACCACGCAATGTTTTTTAATAAAAGCAATGCGGATTAGGTTAGAGTAACCTTAAACTTAGGTTCCTTCCATCCAGCCTGAGTTGTACTTCTCCTGTTCCGTAGTCAACTTGTCTATCGAGATACCCATTGCGTTCAGTTGAAGTGAGGCGATGTAGTCATCTATGGACTCCGGGAGGGTGTGGACGCCAGCAGGGAGCTTTTCATTACTGTTTAGCTTGTCTACCAGGTACTTGCACGCCAGCGCCTGTCCGGCAAAGGATAGAGCCATGACCTCACTGGGGTGACCCTCGGCCGCACCGAGATTGCAAAGTCTGCCATCCGCAACCAAATACAATTTTTTCCCGTTTGCTCCACCTCCCGCGAGAGTGTACTCGTCGAGGAAAGGCCGCATAGACCTTTTTTTCTTTGCCATTTTTGTGAGTGCGACAGTATCAATTTCAATATCAAAGTGTCCGGCATTTGCGAGAATCGCACCGGATTTCATTTTTCCAAAATGCTCTTTTGCAATCACATGCTTGCCGCCGGTGACTGTGATAAAGATATCGCCGATGCGTACCGCCTCGGACATTTTCATCACGCGAAAGCCATCCAGCGTCGCCTGTAATGCACGGAATGGGTTTATTTCAGTTACAATTACGTGCGCGCCCATTCCTTTTCCACGCAGAGCAACACCCTTTCCACAGTCGCCGTATCCCGCTACCACAATGGTTTTTCCGGCTATAAGAATATTTGTCGCGCGGAGAATTCCGTCCCAGCTCGACTGTCCGGTGCCGTAGTAATTGTCCGTAAGATGTTTGGTTTTATTATCATTTACCGCGATGATAGGATACTTCAGTGCTCCGTCACGCTCCATCGCGTGCAGACGATTAATTCCTGTCGTAGTCTCCTCACATCCGCCGATCAGATTTTTCAAAAGATTTTTTCGCTTCGTATGTATTAACGTAATGAGATCACATCCATCGTCAATCGTGATGTGCGGATTTGTGTCCAGAACTTTGTTTAGAAATTTGTAGTAGTCGGTTTTGTTCTCGCCTTTGTACGCGAACACATCCGTTCCCGACTTCGCCAGAGCGGCCGCCACGTCGTCCTGAGTGGAGAGGGGATTACAGCTTGATATTGCAACTTTTGCGCCGCCTTGCTGTAGTGTTTCGACGAGTACGGCGGTTTCTTTTGTCACATGTAGCGCCATGGCGATTCTCAGTCCGCGGAATGGTTTTTTCTTTTTGAAATCAGCGCGAATTTTTAACAGCGCGGGCATGTGACTCTCTGCATACTCTATTTTTAGCCTGCCCTGAGCGGCTAGTTTTGGATCTTTTACGTGTGACATCAGTATTATAGATATTTTTTTAACGCACTCACCTTATCAGTTTTTTCCCATGTGAAGCCACTGCGACCAAAGTGTCCGTAGGCGGCGGTTTTTTGGTATACGGGTTTGAGGAGTTTTAACTCGCGAATAATATCAGCGGGCTTTAGAGGGAAGTGACGGCGGATTATTGCCACCAGTTTTTCTTCCGGCAGCCGGCCTGTGCCGAAGGTTGCGATAGAAATGGATACAGGCTCTGCAACGCCAATGGAATACGACAATTGCACCTCGCATACGTCGGCCAGGCCGGCTGCCACGAGATTCTTCGCTACATAGCGCGCGGCGTAGCTGGCACTGCGGTCTACTTTTGACGGGTCCTTGCCCGAGAAACAGCCGCCACCTACGCGTGCGTAGCCGCCATAGGTATCGACTACGATTTTTCTTCCGGTAAGCCCGGTATCAGCCTCAGGCCCGCCGACTTCAAAGACTCCTGTCTCGTTGATAAAAATTTTTGTCTGACC
>JBBTWW010000114.1:0-4755 GCA_038062595.1 Patescibacteria group bacterium
AGTTAATGATATGAGAAAATTATTTATTGAATATCCATATTTTATTCAGCCCGAGACGATTGAACGTTTTATCTCAGAGGCTCGCAAAAGCATATCTCCGATAAAGGAGTTTGAGGCGTACGTAGAAATTGTCAGTAAAATTAACTCCGAATTTCTCAAAGATGACGGCGTGTTAACAGACGTCGTCCATGCGCGCGAGGTTGTTGGTGCATTATCGCGAGAGATAGACGGTCTTAGACGTGTTGGGTTTGGTGTAGATGTTGATAAAATTGCATCCGTCGAGGCGAAACTGGATGGTCTTACGGATTTTTTGGCATTCATGAGGTCACCTGAGGCCTCACAGGTTACCGGGTCTTTCGATGAAGCATTTCAGAAATTTATGGATAGAAAAAAAGAAGATGAACTTTTACAAAAATTCATACCGGGTGATAATAGCATGCAGACCGAGCGGTCGCTTTCCGGCGCAGAGCTAATTTTGCAGGCGGAAAAAGATTTTGAATCCGTTGGTCTAACCGGCGCATTACTGACGGTTGCGGACTTGGATGTTGCGGAGATTTCTTTTGAAAAACTTTTGATTAGCGACGTGGAGTTGAGTGGCTTGTATAGTGTTGACCGCAAGCTTTTTGTAAAAATCACGGCAAATGGAACTGATTTTGACCAAAGCGTTTCTCTTAAAAACATTCAGTCGTTTGTGCGCGGATCATTTGGGAAAATTTATATCAATGATGCGCCTATCGAGGAGTCATCGGCTTTGGAAAAAACGCCTGAGGAGCAGTCACGGTTGGAGCGCATCGCGCTCTCACATACTCTGCGACTTGTTCTCGAGAGAGGGTTCGTTGTGGCGAAAGAATCGATCTCTCCGCTTGATCTGGAGCAGGCGGTATTTCAGATCTCGAATGCTTCCTGGAGTGAAGGTGATGAGACATTTGTAGTGGCGTCTTTTGTGTGGAATACACAGACCGGTGTGGTGAGCGAGGTGGTGGTTCGTACAGTCCTTGGCGATCTGCCTGTAAATGAGATATCTACTTTTGACGACATAAAGAAAAAGGTGATCCTGGTGATAAAACGTGCAGTATTTGAAAATGAGCGCCTAAAAGAGTTTGAGAGCGGACTTGAGGATGGCGCTGAACAATAAGCGGTTGCAAATATCTACTCATGAGAGTTACATTCGTATGCGGGATCGATATTTCGGGGTGTAGCGCAGTTGGTAGCGCGCGTCGTTCGGGACGACGAGGTCGTGGGTTCGAACCCCGCCACCCCGACCAGAGTTCCCTTTAAAAGTAACTTTTAGTGGATTAACGGCTTTAATTGGGGTTTTTTTCGGTTTTACTCACTATTTAAGCATAAATAGTGTCTTTTGCATCTCGATACCGCTCGAAAACGAAATTATAAACTTCGATCCCTTTGGCATCGCATTCCTGCTGTGAGTACGTTGGCTCCGGCAGTGAATCGTAGAGAATATCGATAATCGTTGTTTTAACGCCTGCTCTCGTCGATTCTTTTTCTCTCCAGTCGAGCACAAGCTTTTCTGTTTTAAGTTTCGCCAATAATTTATGAGAAGCCTTTTTTACTTTTTCAACTTCATCCGGATTCAAGTTTTCCTTTAATAGGAGATCAAAAATCGCCAGTTCCTCTTCACTCAAATTCTCTTTAACCGCTCTCTGTTCTTCTTCATTCAAACTTTTTGCCAAATCAACCAGATCATCGAAGAGCTGATCTATATCATGGGCACCGTTGTTGTACTGCTGAAGGATTGAATTTAGGCGTTCCATAAAGCGCCCTCGTTTTTTATTACGCTTCATCATCTCTTTTATCTTTTGCTCAAGCTCAACTCTCATGCTCTCGGTTTGGAGATTTTTATTTTCCAGACCCGCAAAGAAATCATGGAGAGCATTGGCATCAAGACTGCTTAAGTCCTTTACCCGTTTATGCTGAGGAATCACATACTCGCCAGCTTGGATTGATTTATCGAGCAGGTCTTCCAGATCTTTTTGCACCTGCGAAACATCGATGCTTTGCGCCCCTACGTCGCGCACACGTGAAGCAATTACACGGATAGCTGTAACCTGATCGTAATAATCTTCGGCATCAGGCGCTGGCAATACCGACTGGTAAGCGCTCTGCAAATCACTGGCAAGGTTTAAAAACGCTTTTTTCTTTTCCGGCTGACCGATAATGGTGTTGGCATATTTTTCAATCAAAAGCAGCTTTTGCTCATTTGGAACTTTTAGAAGAACATCGATATCAATTTTTTCGCTTTGTAAAAATTCTTTTACCGTTTCTAGCAAGCTTTTTAACTGACTTACCAGCTCATCTTTACTGCGAATAATGTCGTCTTCGTCAGCGCCATGAGTAGCATAAAGGGCCAGCGCCCGTTCAATGTTCTTGAATACGCCGATATAATCAACAATCAATCCATTCTTTTTACCCTCCGCTACCCGATTGGCACGGGCGATGGTTTGCATGAGGGTGTGATTTTTAAGCGGTTTATCGAGGTAGAGCGTAGAAAGATTTGGCACGTCAAAACCCGTCATCCACATGGCGCACACAAAAACGATGCGAAGATCGCTGTCAGGCTTCTTAAACTCCTCTTCGAGGTTCTCGCGTTGCATTCGTTCGCGAAGTGGTCGCATATCTATCTCAAACGGCGCTAAATCGGTAATTTCGTTCTGGCTCTGGCTTACTACCACTGCCATATCAATATCATCATGTTTAGCCAGTTGTGCTTCTATTTTTGCTAATTCACGATCATCGTTGGTTCGCGAATAATCCATCCTCAGCTTCGCCAAGTAACGTCCCCATTCGGCTTTAACCTTGGCGTACATTCGCACTGCGGTCTTTTTATCGACCGAAACGACCATCGCCTTGCCATCGTATCCTCGTCCCACAAAATGCTCCACAATGTCGCGTGCAATGGCATTTAAGCGGTCTTCACGGGTTACAAGGTGGTAGAAGGTCGAAAACTCCTGTTCAAGCTTCTCTTCCTCTTCATCATTCAGGTCATAAAACTCCATTACTTTGTTTAAATCCTTTTCAAGGTCGGGGTTTACATTTTCCAGTCGCGGAACCCGATTTTCGTAATACAACGGCACCGTCGCTCCATCCGCTACGGACTGGCCGAAATTATAAATAGACACATACTCACCGAAAGTTTCGCGTGTTTTTTCTTCACCATTAGCCAAAAGCGGCGTACCGGTAAATCCCATGAACGAAGCATTTGGTAGCGCTTTTCGCATGTTTTGTGCCATGCGATCATACTGCGTGCGATGTGCTTCATCGGTCATGAGAATGATATCGTCGCGTGTTGAAATAGCTCCTTCAATATCCTGAAACTTTTGAATGGTAGTAAAAATCTGGCGGTGATCCTGCGCCAAGAGCTCATGTAAATGCACTATACTGTCAGCTCGCACTTCCTTCTCGTAAACGGCTCCAACGCTGGCAAATTCCTTGTAGGCTTGTCGATCGAGTGCGCCACGGTCAGTCACAATCACAAAAGTAAAATTACCTGTCAGTTTGCGTAGCACTTTTTGCGAGAGATAAACCATCGAATATGATTTCCCAGACCCCTGTGTGTGCCAAAACACGCCAAGCTTTCCTTTATTTTCTTTGCGATGAATAACTTTCTCAAAGGCTTTATTGACGCCAAAATATTGGAAGTAGCGCGGCACGATCTTTTTTGTTTCGCCTTTGGATTCGTCAAACAAAACATAGTTTTCAAAAATATCCAGTAAGCGTGATTTATCACATACTCCACTGATCATTGTTGGAAGGTCGGTCTTTGAAGCATCTTCCTCTTTCTCTGCCTTTTTCCATTCGTTAAAAAACTCATAGGGCGAAGTGAGTGAACCAAACCTGTTTTCAATGCCATTGGAAATAATAATTCCCATGTTGTACCAGAAGAGTTTTGGGATCGTGTCTTTATAATCGCGGAGATTGTCTTTATACGCATCAACAAGGCTTTTATGGGAAGCCTTCAGCTCCAAAAGCATCAGTGGAATGCCGTTTACAAAGAGCACCACATCCGGCCGGCGTGTGTGCATTTCGCCAGTGACCCAGAGCTGAGACACGCAGAGGAAGTGATTATTTTCCGGACTCTTAAAATCAAAAAATCGCACCCGTTCAGTTTCGCTTACGCCGCTTTCGCTTGCCGACATCACACTCGCTCCATCGCGCAGGAGCTTGTAAATCTCATGATTGGCGTTTACGAGTGAGAGGTGCGACCGATCGCGCGTAAGCTCGTCCATGGCCATGGTGAGCAATGGTTCTGGTAGTGTTGGATTGAGTTTTTGAAGCGCAGATAATAAGATTTTTTTGAGCACCACTTCGCCACGGTGCTCACGGCCAAGCTTGGCATCATCCTCGTCTTTGTAGGCGTTTATATGGCAGGTCTTATCCTGCCCCGCTGCGGCGGGGTCATCCCACAGCTTTTTGATGAGACTGATGACGGTTTGCTCGACGAGTTGGTCTTCGGTGAATTGGTTCATAGGTGATTACAAATTTTCAATACGATAATTTCATTTTCTTCCTGATTACAGGTAAAAAGACATCTCCACTTTTTTGAGATATAAAATTCCCAAACAGCCACGCCTTCATGAAAAACATTGTTTAACCGTTTTGCGTTCAATGAAGGATAGTTCAATCCAACATCCCTTAAAAATTTGAATTTCCTTTCAACAACATTAAAAACCCGCTGATCTTGAACCTGTCTGGAATTTTTTTCATAATCAGGATGAAAGATCACTTTTACTCCGCTCA